>CAYWNG010000052.1:0-18572 GCA_964458685.1 uncultured Pirellulaceae bacterium | reverse complement strand
AATGCGACGGCAATTAGACCGACGTAATAGATTGCTCCCAAGTTTAGCTCGGGCTGCATTATGGGCATTGCGGCTAAGACAAGCCACATGGCTAAATGAAGCACCGCAGCTAAACGCAACGCACCGGGTACGCCAAGTCGCGCGGGCATGCTGTGTAGTTTGGCTTCTCGATCAAAGTCAGCGTCTTGGCAAGCGTAGATGATATCGAATCCTGATACCCAACAAGCGATCGCGATGGCCAACCATATCGAAGGCATCAGTTCAGCTAAGTTAGTTTGTATGAACTCGCCGCGAATCGCGATCCAAGTACAGATCGGCGACATCGCGAGTGCAACGCCTAACCAAATGTGCGCAGCGGATGTGAATCGCTTCGCCAAGCTGTAACCGCAGAGCCATGCTAAGACTGGCAAAGATAGGAGCACTGGCAGACGATTGGGAAGGAACAGCAGAGTTCCCATAACAAAGGCGATGCAACTTGCCGCAAAAAACAACCACACTTGAGTTCGACTCAGCAGGCCTGCTGGAATGTGTCTGCCCGCTGTTCTGGGATTGGCTGCATCAAACTTTGCATCAACCAAGCGATTGAAAGCCATCGCCGCAGATCGAGCGGCCACCATGCAGATCAGGATTCCTAGAACTTGGATCGCGATCGTCGCTGCGTCCGTCTGAAAGAAAAGCGGTTGCGGAATGTCGCTCTCAGCCGCCTCAGGCGCAGGAGTGGCAAAGGCCCAAACCGATGCTAACGCGGCAAATGGCAACGCGAAAACGGTGTGGCTGAAGCGTATCAGTCCAAGAAAGTGTGTTAGGGTCGCGTTGATTATGTCTCTCCGAACAACCGGCTAAGTGTCTAGCTTCGTAGCCATCAAACATCGTGGATAAGGTGTGAACCGCAAGGCTTGCTGGTTCTACACAACTCTGTCGCTTCGTCCAGAACGTTCAACGAAAGACTGACTAAACTGCCCCAAAATCAAAGAATCAGAAAAAAAAATTGGAAAACTTCTTCGGATGGAATTTGACCGATCGGCAAGCGCTCCAAAGCCAACGCTCGTTGGTGTCGCCTGGGGTTGACAGGGAATATGAGTTTCCGGAATAACCATGGAATGCCCGTTAGCCTGACATAGTCGCGTCTTGCGGGCGTCGAATCGGTCGTTACTTGGTCACTTACTCAGTTCGTGGGTTTCCAAGTCGAGATCCAAAGCCGCCAAGTCATCCTAATCGTTACTCTTTGACACAATTCGATAGCTTTATCGCCAATTCGCTCAACGTTTTTCTCAAGTTCCAGCCGACATTCATGGGCATGCATCTAATCAACCAAGCGTTGAAACATATGTTCCGATGACTTATCCTCATGAATTCGTTGTTTTGGCGACGTGTCAGGCTTCGCGTATTCTTTCATGACGTGAACCCTCAGCAAAGACCCATTGTCGAAGCTTGACGCTTAGGCTGTCCACGGGAAAGCTCTCTGATGGACGAGCGCAAATGGTCACACAACGAGATTGATTGGATTCAGGACTTTTATTAGCAGAAAGGTGCGACGTGATGGCAACAGTGCAAACTCAACGTGAAACTCAATTGATGACCGGCGCGGACATTCTTGTGAAGTCCCTGGTGGATCATGGAGTGGACGTGGTGTTCGCATACCCTGGTGGTTGCAGCATGCCAATGCACCAAGCGCTCACGCGTTATGGTTCCAAGATCCGCACCATATTGCCTCGACACGAACAGGGCGGCGGTTTTGCAGCTCAGGGTATCGCGCGATCCACAGGTAAGGTCGCGGTCGCCATGGCCACCAGCGGACCTGGCGCGACGAATCTGGTTACCGCCATTGCTGATGCTAAGCTCGATAGCGTGCCTGTCATTTTCATCACAGGTCAAGTTCCTACGGCGGTGATTGGTACCGACGCTTTTCAAGAGACACCGATTGTTGAAGTCTGTCGAAGCATCACCAAGGCGCACTACCTTGTTACCAAGGTTGACGATGTTGCGCGAGTCATGAAAGAGGCGTTCCATATCGCCTCGACAGGACGACCTGGACCGGTTCTAGTCGACATGCCCAAAGATGTGCAACTGGATTCGTGCCAAGTTGACTGGAATGTGCCGATGCAATTGCCCGGCTATCGCTACAAGACTCCAGTGGCAGCCCCCGAACAAATCCGTCAAATCGCTGCTGCGATCAAGCATTCGCGACGACCGATCCTTTACTGTGGTGGTGGTCTAATCACTGCTGAGGCGTCTGCTGAACTTCGCGAATTGGTGAAGCTTACCGGCATTCCAGTAACGATGACGGTCATGGGTTTGGGGCTGTATCCGAACCGCGACCCGCTATCGTTGGACATGTTGGGCATGCACGGCGCGGCTTATGCAAACTATGCCGTGCGCGACTGCGACTTGCTAATTGCCTTGGGTGTGCGATTTGACGACCGCGTGACTGGCAAGCTTGAAGCCTTTGCCAAGAACGCCAAGATCATCCACGTCGATGTTGACGCCAGCGAACTGAACAAGAACAAGACCGCTCACATTCCTGTTTGCAGCGACGTTAAGTATGCGATACGCGAGCTGAACAAGATTGTCGAGGCACCTGAAATCAGCGAGTGGGTCAATCACTGCAAAGAGCTGAAGCTACGATATCCATTCGGCTACGATCAGCATTTCGATGGAATTCTGCAGCAGCATGCAATCCGCGAGCTTTCGGAAATCACCCAAGACCGCGAGACCTTCATCACGGTTGGCGTTGGACAGCACCAAATGTGGGCCGCTCAGTTTTTCCAATTCGATCGACCTCGCCAATGGGCTTCGTCTTCGGGCTTGGGAACGATGGGATTCGGCTTGCCCGCTGCGATGGGAGTCCAAGCGGCTAATCCTAACGCACTTGTCGTCGATATTGACGGTGATGGCAGCTTCCAGATGAACATTCAGGAGCTAGCCACGTTGCACTGTGAAAAGCTGCCCGTCAAGGTGTTGCTCTTGAACAACCAACACTTGGGAATGGTGGTCCAGTGGGAAGATCGCTTCGAGAACAGCAATCGAGCTCACACCTATCTTGGCCCAATCGATCACGAAGAGGCTAGCGGGCCAGGTGTTACCGATGCTCACGCGTATGTTGCCGAGCGTTACCCGGACTTTGTACAAATCGTCAAAGGCTATGGATGCGGAGCGGCGACGGTGAGCAAGAAGTCTGACCTTCGCGCGGCAATTGAAGAGATGATCAACTACCCAGGTCCGTTCGTTTTGGACGTGATGGTGCCTTACCAAGAACACGTTCTGCCGATGATTCCGTCGGGTCGAACCGTCGATGACATGATCCTCAAGTAATTTTACAGCGTCTTTCAACACCGGCGAGCCAACCATCGACGTCACGGGAATCCTTGATTGGGCCAACCAAAACGTGCTGACTTGGCAGGTCGGTTGGAGCGTTCTTATTCTCGTTGTATCCGCGCTGCTTCAAGCCACTGCTGGCTTTGGAGCGGCGCTGATGGGATTGCCGCTGCTATTGATCGCTGGCAACAAGATTTTTGAAGCTCAGCTTCTTCTGCTTTGCGCACTGCTGCCACAAAACCTATTTGCCTGCTACCGTTTGCGACATAGCATCGATTATCGGGAAGTGATCACACCTGCGGTGATTCGCTTCTTAGCCATGCCCATCGGCGTGCTTGGACTTTCCGCCTTGATGACTCAAACGGAAGGTACAATCGGAGTCGTCGTTGGCAGCATCATTCTGCTGGCCATCATCCTACAAGCGTTTGCCGGCGTGGAGTTCAAGAATGCTCGCAAGTGGCCTTGGATGTTGGCAACTTTCGGCGGAAGCGGCATCTTGCAAGGCTTGAGCGGCATCGGCGGCCCACCGTTGGTCTTGTGGGTCTATGGCCAAGGCTACCAAGTGGATCGAGCTCGCGCGTTTTTGTTCGCGCTGTATGTCTCCAACTTCATACCGCAGATGGTCGTCCTGTATTGGAAGTTCGGCTCAGCGATTTGGAACTGGACGATCTTGGGCTTTTTGATCACGCCGCTGATCATACTTGCCGCTGAGCTTGGTCTGCGACTTGGAAGTCGACTCGGAGACCGCTGGGTGCGGCCTGCCGTTTACGTAACTCTCGTCATCTTGGCCGCCGTCATGATCACCAAGCCGCTTTGGCGATCATAGTCATCCCAACCCACTGCGTTCAAGCTTGTTGCTTTAACTCCAACCCGAAGCGTTAGTTTTGTAGTTGCGCTATTCGGTTCTATCCCAACCCGACGCGTTAGCGAGGGACGCGCAAAGCGTTTATTTTGAAGTTGTGCTTTTTCTGGGATTTCGGGCCGAAGGCCCAGCGATTTACGTAGCCCAGCCCATCGGGCTGTGTGATTAAGCCCGAGTAAGTTAAAGGCCAACGGCCCGCCGGTTTACACGCAAACCGGCGGGCCGTTGGCCCATTGTTTTTATGGCGATTTGCGTACCCAGCCCTGCAGGCTGGGCATAGGCCTTTGGCCTTAAATCCAAATAGCGCAACTTCAAAATGCGTTAGCGAGGGACGCCCGAGACCTCAAAAAAAGCCGGTCCCTCGCTGACGCAGCGGGTTGGGATTAATCCCAGCTCGTCGTTGAGCTGGGCTATGTACATCGCTGGGACTTCGGCTCGAAATCCCACAATCTGCGCCAGTTCAAAAACTAACGCTTCAGCTTATGAATGAAGCTAACGTGAAACATCAAAACTCGTGTCTGCGGTTCAAAAAGTGGTTCACTGCGTTGGCTTCCCGCGGAGAAAATTCTTTTCTTGCTGGATCAATGAATTCTTGATGGACTACAAAAAGGCGCTTTAAGTTTGCTACAATGACTGACCCAACCCTACTACTTTCACCAAGGACAACAGAGAAGAACGATGAGCAACAATCCGTACCAATCTCCATCCAGCTTTCAAACACCAGAATACCCTGGCGGAGGAATGCCCAATCCAGCCGTGGAGAGTAAAGTCAATGGCCCAGCAACCGCGTTGATCGTTTACGGTGTTATTAGTGCGCTTTTGGCATTTGGTAGTGCTTCGTTGTCAGTGTTGCAGATTTTCGGACTGAACCCCATCGCCAACAATCAGCAACAACAGATGGAGCAGATGCAAGGGCAGATGAAGGCGGAAGAAGCCGAGATGTTCAAGAACATCACTAACATTAGCAACATGGTAGGTGGTCCAATTGGAGCCGTAACCAATACCGCAGTAATGATCGTGGGAATATTCACGGTCTTAGCTGCCAATAAGATGAAGAAACTCCAGGGACACACTGGTGCGATGGTGTTCTCTGTGCTGGCCTGTATCCCTTGCACGTCGGGCTGCTGCTTCTTGGGCTTGCCGATAGGTATCTGGGCGATCATCGTCCTGGTCAATGCTGACGTGAAGGCTGCGTTCACGAGCTAATTGGCTAGCAGTGTTTTGTCTCGCTGTCGGGAGTTTCAAAACTGCTAACTTCCGCATTCCCAACACGCGTCCGAAGCAATCTGCTTCGGACGCGTTTTTTGTTATCGAGAGTGTCGTTCACGTCTAAGCTTATCTTCGAGAAGATGCCTAGTTCTCCAAGCTGACCTTTACAGATCCAGCTTGCTCTTTCTCCAGGGGCTGCGAGGCTGACAATACGACTTGCTTGGCTGAGTCCTGTCCAACTCGTACGGTGTGTTTGCCTGAGCTATAGACACGTGGCTGAAAACGATTGGTTAGAGCTCGCACTGTGTATAGAACTTCGCCGGTGTCATCATCGGTGACTTGAACGACTGGTCGAGTACCCTCAGGGAAAATCAACTCTGGAAGCCAACCAAACACCTTTCGGCCATCATTGCCTGAGACGGGAACAGTAATCGGCCAGCCTGCGAACTGCTGGGCATCGCCCTTCTTGGCATCGCTAAACCGAGGCCAACATTCGAGCGTGATTTGACCCGAGCGCTTGTTGAAACGGACTACTCCATAGCCGTCCGCGCGCTGCCGCTCGTTCTTGATGTTGGGAGGATTGGCATAGGCCAACATCGAAATACGATTTCCCAATCCGTCTTTAAAGTCACCCGTCCACGGCAGTGGAGAGTTAACGACTGGGTTTGGACCGGGCTTTTCATCTTCGGGATGCCACCAACGACCGTAGATTGTGTTCACGAGCGCGGGACTTGTGAAGCCAAATGGACCGTCGCCAAACTGTTCGATTCCGTGCTTGACGACGACAGCTAAATGCTGGTCGCCGCAGAGGTGAATTGCCCACGCTCGTCGCAACTCTTCCAAGGCTTTGTTTCGACCGCTCTGCGGCCAGCCGTTGCAATCGAGATCCGCCAACAGTCGATCGCCTTCGCCACCGTGCATATGTACGGCACCACAGAATGCTGTTTGCGATAGAACTGCCTTGATCTCCGCTCCCGTCCAATCGCTGGTCCAGTCACGCAAGAATTTCATCTGGCGCGAACCCAGTAACTCAAGGCCAGGAACATCGATCGACTTGGGATCATAGCTAGAATCGTTGATATGGTCTGGTCTTGGCCCCATCTGCGGAATCTTACCCGCAGGACCAGTCTTGAACTTACGATCTTCCAGGATTGCAAAGTCGACTCCACCGACTCGCAGTCTCGTAAAGTAGACCCCGATGCCTCGGTCGACAGGCTGTACATCCACGGGATCAGGCAGATGCCAGGTTTGTTGACGCTGAACCATGTTTACGTAATCAACGGGATAGAAATAGCCTCCGTCTGCATTGCCGCTGAGCGTCGAACGCTTGCCATTTTCGCCCCAAAGATTGGGATGCCCTACGTCGTGATCATCGGGGATAGTTATCGTGGGCCGATCGCGAAGCAGCTCGCGGAATTGCAGTCCAAATTCAATCCATCCAGCCGTATGTTCAGTGTGGCGATAGGTCTGATCGCCTGCAAAGAACAGTAGGTCGGGATTTTGAAATTTTAGGTTCTCGATGATCTCCGGTCGCAGGCCTGTCGTCCGGCTCGAGTTGCACGACATGTTGGCTACGACAATAGTCTCTTGATCGATAGGGTCCTTGCGTACGATGCCTTCGAACGAAGCCGACTCACCGTGGAGCAATCGATAGCGTTTGCTCTGCGTTCCATCCCACGATGCAACTCGAAAGTGAGCACTCCAACCTGGGTATACGACTTCTGTCTTCGCTGCCTCGACCCACTTTTGATCGACTTCATGGAAGATCTCCAGCCGAACGACTCGCGACTCGTCAGGCTTAAGCGGAAAGAGCTGAGCGGTCATTTTAAGAACGCCGCGATCTTGCGTGTACAACGCGAAAGCGATCACTTCATACCTCGGTACATCCATCGAAGGCGGAGGATTTTGTCCCTTTGCCTTCTTCGTCCACCATTGCCCCACAGCCAGCGAATCAAGATTGGGGAATTCAGAGCCGAAGGGTTGTTCATCAAGTTGGACGGCGTTGGCAGTTGCGACTCCTGTTCCACCAATGAAGCAGGAGAGAACGAAGATCAAAAGTGCTCGGTTAATGAATTGCATTTTGAGGCTCGGAAGAAGATTGCGTAGGAGGGAAGTCGGCGTGAGAAGTTCGCGAAAGAAAGTGCGAGCAACAGCGTGTCGCACTTGCTTTGAGTTAAGCCCGGCTGCTCGCAAGGAATGCTCTGTCTGGTGATTATCTCTAGCGGATAAAGTCAATCAAAGCTTGATTGAACGACTCGGGCGACTCCATCGTGGTCATATGTCCCGAACCAGGCAGCTCAACGTAGCGCGAGTTAGGAATTTGGCTAGCCCAACTTTTGGTCGGCTCTGGTGGCGCGATCACATCGTGCTGCCCGGTGATTACCAAAGTCGGGATAGCGATGCTTGGGAGCATAGAAGTGAAGTCTCGTCTACTGGCCATGGCCCGCTGAGCGGCAGCAACGGCCTCGGGTGAAGCAGACTCCATCATCTCGCGCATGGCAGATTCGACCGCCGAGCCGCGAGAATCGGCTCCAATCAAGCGATCCATCATCGGCGACACAGCGGACCACGTTCCCTGTTCAATAGCCTTGGCAGCCATGGCCAGGCGACCTTGCTTGGCCGTTTCGTCATCAGCCGATGGCTTAGTGTTGGCGAGTACCAGAGATTTCAGGTTCATCGAGAAAGCGTGCCAATACTCGAAGCAGACGTAGCCTCCCATGGAAAGTCCGACGAGATGAATCTGCTCGCGAGCCGCAAGATGTTGACGCACCTGTTCAACATCCTCGGCTAAATCAGCTAGCGTGTAATCGCTATCGACAGTCGAATGTCCGAATCCACGTAGCTCGGGAACGATAACTCGATAACGTTCCCCAAGCGGTTCGATTTGGTTCAGCCACATGCGATGATCGAGTGGGAATCCGTGAAGCAAGAACAAAGCTGGTCCGCTGCTCCCACAGGCTTTGATCGACAAAGTACTTCCACGTTTCGTAATGATCGAAATGGTATGAATCACGCTAGGTCAAACTCCAAGAAACAATCGAACGATCCACTGGACACAAAGAGCAATCATCAACCAAACGATGACCCATTGATTCGCCCAAACAATGGTTCGCTCCCAATGTAAGCTGATCCAAGGCCGTCGCTTTTCAGGGGGCAAAAGCAAAGCCGCAGCGATTGGGATCTGCATCAGGAGAAACAGATAGCCCAGAATTCCTACTGGGTTCACTTTCAACGCATTGCCTACTTCGCCCGCCGACATATACACGAAAGATCGAGTCAGCCCACATCCGGGGCAGTTAAGCCCGAATCGCGAATACATCGCACACGACTCGGGCAATTGAGCTCCCCACCCACGGACAACCACACATCGTTCGCCCGTAACTTCGAACATGAATGAGAGGAAGAGTACTGCGATCGAGGCGAGCAGCCATAACCAGATTGCCGCCGTCTGAGTAGGCTTAGCGGCCTTTGGATTGGACACGTCTGTCGACGGATGGGTTTCAGATGGAATTGTGCCAGCCACGGAATTCACGAATAGGACTCACAGGACGTACGTAAGAAGCCAACATTCTAGCAGATCACAACAATTTCAGATGCCACAAATGGACTCGCGTGTTAAACTTTCAAGTCAGCATAATTCAGTCCACGCTCCACGACATTTCACCTTGTCCGCACCAAACAAATCGTCGCAAATTGAACTTCCGAAGGCTCAAGAGTTACAACAACTGGATTGCCGCGTCGTCGCGCTGACTCATTACCTTCCGCCCTACATGTCCAGCGTATTGCAGCATGTGGCCAAGCAAGTTCGAGAATTTGCGGTCCTACTATCTATTGCGCAGGAACCGAACCGCGACTTTGGTGACACTTGGCAAGGTCTGAATGTCCAAGTACAAAAGAGCCTGATGATCCGGCAGCCGTGGAAGCACGCTAAAGCAGGTTTCGAGGACGAACTTTACGTCCACTTTCCATTCGACACGTTGACACAACTGATCCGTCGCAAGCCCGACATCGTCTTTTCTTACGAGTTGGGCTTTCGGTCCATGGTAAGTGCGATCTACTGTCGAATGTTTCGCAAGAAACTGGCGCTCTGCGTGTGCGTTAGTGAGCATACCGAAGAAGGTCGCGGGTGGCTTCGGAACATACTTCGCAGGCTATTACTGCGTTGGGCTGATGCGGTCAGTTACAACGGGCCAAGTTGCCTTGCGTATCTACGGCGCTTTCGCGTCAACGAAGAAAAGCTGTTTCACTTCCCGTACGCATGTAGCGAGCAGTTCCGATACACCGGTCCCATCGCACGAGAAGCTGCGGCGAGTCGCAAGATGATTTGTATCGGGCAGTTGATTGAGCGTAAAGGAGTTCTGCCGCTGTTAAAGACCTTAGTTCAGTATTGCCAAAGCCATCCCGATCGAACCCTAAATCTAGATCTTGTCGGCAAAGGCAATCAAGAAGAATCGCTCAAGGCAATCGCTTTGCCTTCGAACCTACAAGTGCGATTTTTGGGCCACTTGAACTATCAGGCGATGGCCCAAGCGATGGAGCAAAACGGAGTACTTGTGTTTCCAACCTTAGCTGACGAATGGGGACTGGTAGTCAATGAAGCGTTTGCTGCGGGAATGCCAGTGATCGGAAGCGAGTATGCGCAGAGTTGTACGACATTGATTCAAGAAGGACAAACTGGTTGGCTGTTCAAGCCCGACGAACCCCAAACGCTGTTTCGCGCGCTTGATAGTCTCTATGCAACTTCCGACGAATCGCTCTCAGCGATGCGTTACAACTGTCAAAAGAGTGTCGAGCATGTCACGCCTCGCAATGTCGCAGCCAGCGCCATCGCGATGTTTGAACGACTTCTGAAGCGATAGTCAAGGTTTTTACCTCTCAAGCCTCACACCTCAAGCCTCACACCTCAAGCCTGCTTTCAGCCTGCTTTCAGCCTGCTCTCAAGCCGCAACGACCTCTTTGGCATGGCAACGCACCGTGATCGGCTCCTGCACGCCCAAGCCGTTTCGCTGGAAGTTGCGCAGTCGCTGAATGATGGCGTCGGTCAGTTCGTGGCCTTTGCTGATCAGGATGTCTCCCGATCCTGTTAGGACATGATCCTCAAGAACCATTCCGGTCATCAACTGATGTACTGGCAAGGCGCGAAGCACATGGTCGCCAACCATCATTCTTGTGAAGGCTTCGAAGCTCGTACGGTCATATCGCGTCACGTGCTTTTCCATCAGGCTTACCACATGCGTTGCGGATTCTGATTGATGCATGTAATCAAAGTCGATGAGCATGCGAAGGATCTTGGCATACATTTTGTCGGCATCAGGAAACCCAGGCGGGAACAGGTCTGCGTTTTGATGCTGGATGATTGCCGCGACTCGCTCCAGTTTAGGAATTCGAGCGATCATGACGCTGCTAGCTTCGGCCTGCGACTTCAGCATGCTCTCCCACTCGATCGAGAAAGGCGAAGGCAAGTTCTGGTCGGCATTGTGTGTGGCTAGACAGCCAATTTGCGACAACATCGCCGCGATCTCAAGCTGCCAACGGTCTGCGAACTTCATTTGTTCACAAAGTTTCTTGGCCATATCGCGCAAGCGACTGCTTCGTCCATGAGCTTGCGGATTCGCTAAGGCCAGTAGATCGGTGCTCAATCCTACTGTCGCCGTTAGAGTTCGCGAGAGCAGGATTCGCTCGGCAGCAAGTTGTTCGTGGTGAACGATTGCTTCGTCGATGACTTTGGCGAGGGCTTCGGGATCGCACGGTTTGTTCACAAAGCGAAAGACGCCGCCTTGATTGACCGCATCGACTGCAGTTTGTTGGTCAATGTTGCCGGTAAGCATGATCCGTACGGTATTTGGAGTCAGCTTCCTAGCCTCGGTCAACACCTTCAAGCCGTTGACGTTGGGCATTTGCATATCCGAGACTAACACCGCTATCGATGAATCGGACTTGAGAATCTCGATTGCCGCTTCGCCGCCTTCTGCCAGCTTCAAATCGTAACGCCCGCGGAAGCTGCGACGCAAGGATTGCAGTAGATTGACCTCATCATCGACCAAGAGAACTTTGTTATTCATGACATCTCTCCATTAACCAACGTACTAAGTTACAATTCTGGGTAGCTCGACGCGGAAGGTCGTACCTTCACCTTCCACCGAGTCAAAACTGATCGAACCTTTGTGCATATCTACGACGATTCCATAACTGATGGCTAATCCTTGGCCTGTTCCTTTTCCCACGCCTTTGGTCGTGAAGAAAGGATCAAAGACTCGTTCGCGAATCGCTGGAGGGATTCCCGTTCCTGAGTCTCCGATTTCCACAAAAACATGCTCGGCATTGAAGCCGGTTCGGACAGATAACCGTCCCTTTTCCTGGTCGTTTTTGCATTTGTCCTGCATGGCATGCGCCGCGTTGACGATCAGGTTTAAGAAAACCTGATTCAACTCCCCCGGCAAGCACATGACCTTCGGCAGGTCCTGGCTAAACTCGGTAACAAGGTCCGCGCAGTACTTCCATTCGCTCCTCGAAACAACCAAGGTGCTTTCCAAAGCCAAGTTTAAGTCGACCTCTTGGAATTTCTCTGACCCAGGGTGTGAAAAGCCTTTCATGGCTTTCACAATTCGCGAAACGTTGTCCGTGCCTTCTAGAGTCTGATCGATGGCTTGCGGGATCTCTTCGATCAAGAACTCTAGGTCAATCTTCTTACAAGCTTCTCGGATCGAAGCGGCTTGTTTGGCGAGCTGTTGATGGTCGTTGCAGGATTCCAAAAGCTGATTGTAAAGTTCGATGATTTCTCGTATCGACGAGAAGGCGTCCTTCAAGAAGCGAGTGTTGTTGCCTACGAACTGGATTGGCGTGTTCAGCTCGTGAGCGATGCCCGCAGCAAGTTGTCCCACCGACTCTAGCTTTTGAGCCTGCGCGAGTTTTGATTCAAGGTTCTTCCGTCGCGACAAATCGCGAACGATGCCACTAAAAGCTGTTGTTCCGTTCGCCTGAAACTCGCTGACTACGAATTCGAGCGGTATCTCTGTGCCATCTTGGGTCACTCCGATCGTCTCGTTGCTCTCGCCGAGCATTTCACGAAGTCCTGTGGCGAAGCACTGGCCATCCGATCGGCAAAATGCAGCGCGCGGCAAGAGCTGGCAAATGTTCAGGCGAGTTCCCGGAAGGGAGTTGAAGATCTGTTCAGCCGCTAAATTCAATGATTCAATGTAGCCATCTTCGTCGAAGATGATGATGCCTTCAGCCGCAGTATCAAAAACAGCGCGACTTCGTTGAACTTCCTTTTCAAGAGCCTTGGCTGTGCGTTGAATTTCTGCGTTGGATTGGTAGAGCTCGCGACATGTGTCGATCATCAACTGTTCGGCGCGTTTCCGAGCAGCTCTTTCTCGCTCCAGAGTCCTTGTGAGGACTTCGACTGGCAAGGTACTTGGGTCTGGCATTGTGGGCATGTCATTCCCTACGTTCTTGGCTTAGCCGATCGGAGGAATCGGAAGGAGTGGAAAACACGAACAGAGCATGCGTACCAGCAGGTCCGTCCAAGTCATGGCGAGTCAACTGCCAGTGCTCTTGAAAGTGTTCGATGGAAGCTTCAAGAATTCCATGCGCCAACTCGGCAAACGGACGACTGGATTGATACTCCAACCGAAACTCATTCTCGCCGTGCGGAGGAAAGCTAAGCTTGGGCAATTCAGCGTTGGGGTAGATGCTCAGAACATCGACGTGAACGGTGTTCTCAACCTTCTCGAGTAGCTCAGGCGTGCTTTGAACGCCTCGAAAGGTTTCAGGACGCGTGTTGAGGAACGACTGAAAAATCTGACGACCGAACTGCCGAATCAATTTAGCAACGGGCTCGTCGGTCTCTTCGCTCAACTTGCCGATCATCGATACAAGCTGACCGTGATCATAGTTGCCGACTGCTGTAAAGCCGACGTGCGCAGGACAAACGCACTGCACTCGATCAGCTACTGCTAGCCCGTAACCGCGTTCGACGCTTTCGATGAACTCTGTGAATACGACTCCAAGCACTTTACAGCCTCGCAGGTTGGTTAATTCGAGGTTTACAAGTTGAGTTGGGGCAGTCGACTCGACCAATTCAACCCTACGTTATTTTCCCTCCCGGGGAGCTGAGATCGAAAAGAAGCAGGTGTCGCACACTCGAAAAAATGCCGGACTTGCCGGATTTAACGCCTACTAGTTGGTGGGGCTAATGAAACCTACGGAGGATTCATGTATCCTTAGTTGTCGGGAAAGTTGTCGAAACTCACTTTCCTTGAAATCAGGTTGTTCCTCCACTTTTGGGCGTTCGGGAAGCTTTAACATGCTCGATTTAATCGGACACGGTCGCGCACACACATGCAATGGAGTCACTCGTCGAGACTTTCTTCAAGTCGGAACGTTAGGAGCGGTAGGGCTGGGGCTGCCGCAGTTCTTAGCCGCCCGCGAAGATGGAAAAATCGATCCTAAAGATGATCGCAAATCTTGCATCTTGATCTTCAACCTGGGCGCGCCAAGCCAGTTGGATACCTTCGACATGAAGCCCGATGCTCCGGCGGAGGTACGTGGTCCTTTCAAGCCGATAGCTACGCCAGTCGCTGGTCTACAGCTTTCTGAGATTCTGCCGCAACACGCCAAGATCGCCGACAAGATTGCCTTCGTCCGCTCCTGCTTTCATCGTGGAGCTGCGGTTCACGACGCGGGATGGCAGATCATGCAAACTGGACGATTGTTTACCGGCGGAGTCGACACGCCGCATGTGGGTTCGGCAGCTTGGTTCCTTCGGGGATCGCGATCCGATCTTCCGCCGCACGTTGTGCTTCCAGAAACGATGGGCCGCGGTGGTGGCAACTTGCCGAACGGTCAAGCCGGTGGGTTCCTTGGCAAGGCTTACGATCCATTCGCACTGATGGCTGATCCATCGAAGGAGAACTTCAAGGTTCCCGACCTCTTGCCACCAACGTCCATTCCCGAAGCTCGCGTCGATCGACGAAGACGGATGCGCGACGCTGTCGAAGCTTCGATGACACAGTTCGAAGCCAGCGAGAGTGCCAAGCTGATGAGCAAGCACTTCGATACGGCTTACCGTCTGATGACCAGCCCTCAAGCTCGCGATGCGTTTGATCTCACGAAAGAACCAACAGCCGTTCGCGAGAAGTATGGCATGAATCGCTTTGGTCAATGTTGCTTGCTGGCTCGGCGCTTGGTCGAAGCTGGCGTTCGCTTTGTCACGATCAACACGTTCCTGACCGTCTTTGACGAGATCACTTGGGACATTCACGGCAGCAAGCCGTTCACATCGGTCGAAGGCATGAAGAATATCGTCGCGCCGATGTATGACCAAGGATACGGTGCGCTGATCTCCGACTTGGCCGATCGCGGAATGTTGGATGATACGCTAGTAGCCAACTTAGCCGAGTTCGGACGAACACCGAAGGTCAATCCTGCCGGAGGCCGTGACCACTGGCCTCAGTGCTTCACCGTTTACTTTGCAGGCGGTGGAGTCAAAGGCGGACAGGTTGTCGGTGCCAGCGACCCGATCGGCGCTGTGCCACATGATCGCCCCGTCGAGCCACCCGAGGTCGTCGCTACCATTTTCAAGAGCCTCGGCTTTAAGCTCAACGAACACCTACCTGGTCCCGGCGGAAGACCTTTTCCTATCGTCGACTCAGGCTTCCGCGAGATTCACGAGCTTTTCTAAGCGTTCTTACTGGCCGTCGTAGAGTTCACTTCTCGAAATCTTCCGGCCGGAAGCAATGAACGACAATCTTCGCGTAAGTGAACTTACCGTGATGATAGGGTTCAATCGCGAATACAAGCACATTATTCGATTTCGAATACTTGCGATACTTCGCGCTGAATTCGCCAAACATCTTGTGCAATTGCTCGTAGTCTGCCGTTTTTCCAGACGGTAACCTCTCACTCAATCGAAGTAGCTCTTGGTCATAAACCTGTTGAGTCTTTGGATCATCATCTGGAGTACTCCCTTGAGAAATGAGTTCAATCTGGTGCGTCGTTTCCGGTACATTATCGACAACTGTGAATCGATGCTTGTCTTCACGCTGTTCGGTGCTGAGACCATCTTCAGGGATCGGAGGTAGAGAATCTATAGCAGAAATCCGATTGGCCTTTCGCGGCGTACGCAAATCCTCGAGAATGAGCTTTTGTGTCAATGCGGACTCTGGATGTGGTTCCAGCCGCTTCATTTTTCTTAGCCCGAGCTCTCGCGCCAGCTTGTAATGCAAGTTCCGGACAAAAATTGGGAATTCTTTGGTCTCCGATGTGAGATCAACCACCAGCCAAAGTTCAGTCTTCTCAGCGGAAATCCTCCTACGGCTAAGCTGGAGGTGAGCAGTAACCAAGTCCTTATCAGGCATGGATTTGCGAGTCGACTTCAACTTGTCCAGAAAACTCTCAATCGCTTTTGATGGTGTTTTCCCAACCAGGGACTTCCTTAGGTCGAGCGCGAACCTCTCCAATAGCTTTTCACTTTTTTCGTAGAGGCCTAACTCAACGCTGAGACCGAATTGATCAATGGTCTGATTCTCAGCGATCGCTCGATCAATTTCGAAAGCAACGAACTCTTTCCAGAGTTCGTCCTTCAACTCCGGTGATAGCCTTCCATTACTGTCGCAAGTCGATTTCCATGCCTTCTCACACAACGCAAACCGACTTGGATCAGTTTGGCGAAGAAATTGGCGCTCTTGTGGTCCCGAAAGTTCTTTCGGGCATTCAAATACTTGGCTCGCTGTCTGGACGTAAGGGACCGCAACAAACGCAAAAATCAAAGTATATGCGACATTAATCATATGAGCTCTACTCCTCAGCGCTTTGACGTCGAGAACTGTATTTGAAGGTCAATGATGGTACAATGTGCAAGTTAGTTATACCAAAGCTCTACCACTTTGGCAGTTTAGCACAAAAGCTTGAACAGCTTCCGAATGACTTTTCCCACCTCGCTTCTAGAACTCACGCATGAACCCGCTTGTCCGTCTATGTTTGTTGGCTCTATTGGTTCTTTCTTGCCTCGCTAAATCAAGCTCGCTTGTAATCGCAAGCGAGCCCCAGACGAAGAAGCCACGCGTCTTTGTGCTAACGGATATTGAGAATGAACCGGACGACGCTATGTCGCTGGTTCGTTTTTTGACCTATGCGAATAACTTTCAAGTCGAAGGACTGGCTGCGACTACGTCTATCCACCAACGTAATCGTATTGCTCCAGATCGAATTCGCCGCATCGTGTCCGCCTACGGCCAAGTTCGCGATAATCTGGAGAAGCACGAGCCAGGCTTTCCAACCGGAGCGGCCCTACTGGAAACTGTCTGCGATGGATTGCCGGTTTATGGAATGCAAGGAGTAGGCCAGGGCAAGGATTCGCAAGCGTCAACGAAGCTCATCGAAGCTTTGGATCGCGATGATCCGCGACCGTTGTGGGTCTGCGTTTGGGGAGGCCCGAACGTTCTGGCTCAAGCTCTTTGGCAGATTCGATCTAGCCGGTCACCCGAAGAAGTCGAGAGACGGGTTGCCAAGCTGCGTGTCTACGCAATCTCAGACCAAGACGACAGCGGCCCTTGGCTGCGTGAGAATTTTCCAAAGCTGTTCTACATTTGTAGCCCCGGTTCCAACGATGGCGGCGCGTACCATCATGCGACATGGAGCGGCATTAGTGGCGACCATTTTCACGGACGATTTGCGGGCGCTGACTTTAGCATCGTGACTAACGAATGGCTCAATCAAAACGTTCGCAGTAAAGGCCCCTTGGGAAAGGAGTATCCGTTGTGGGAGTACTTGATGGAGGGCGACACGCCTTCTTTCCTCAATCTGATCGACAACGGGTTGAGCGATCCCGAGCGACCTAATTGGGGCGGCTGGGGTGGCCGTTACGAACTCTACACGCCTCGATTCCAAAAATGGCACTTACAACCCGAGAGACGCGATCTCTGGACAGACGCAGATGATGAAGTATTTGGGACCGACCATCATTGGCATACGGACAACCATGCAACCATTTGGCGCTGGCGCTCCGCGTTTCAAAACGACTTTGCCGCGCGAATGGATTGGACTATTAAGCCTGTGAATCAAGCCAATCATCCGCCGCAAGTTAAGCTTGCACACCCTCGCGAACTAACAGCTAAGCCAGGCGAAAAGGTCGAGTTCAGCGCGGCGGGCTCGAACGATCCTGATGGCGATGCGCTGAGCTACGAATGGTTCTTCTACAACGAAGCCGGAACGTTCGCAGTTTCAAGTGCCAAGAGTGGCCAAGCGATCCCGATTCAGAATTTTGATCAGCAGCAAGCCTCGTTAGTGGTCCCGACCAAACGAGTCATGCCACCTGGAACTGGAACGATTCATGTAATCCTGGCCGTTACCGACCACGGCACTCCGCGTTTGACTCGTTACCAACGCGTGGTGATTACAGTCAGCAAGTAAAACCTGGCAGCATTGGCTACGGCTTTTTCATCTAACGCTTGGCAGCGGTGGCTACGATTTTTCGCCGCTCAAGGAAGCAACAGCTAAAGACCATTATGACTCAACCACAATTCGCTATCGCAGTCCAATTTCATATCGCTCCCGAACACGTTGAAGCATTCAAGCGTCGCGTTGTTCAACAAGCGACAGACTCACTGGCAAAAGAAGTCGGATGTCTACAGTTTGACGTGCTGATCGATCAAGCAGATCCAAACACTATTTTTCTTTACGAGACCTATCTTGATGCAGCAGCGTTCGAAACGCATCGCGCGACCGAACACTTTGCAGACTTCACGGCAACCATTACTCCGTGGGTCGTATCCAAGTCCGTCATGCGACTCAACATGATTCACAGCTCAGCCGTTAAGTCTTGAACGCATCGCATTGGCCTCTGTGATGTCGCTTAACGGCAAGCCGTAGGCGACTGTGATTCGTTTAACGGCAAGCCGAAGGCGACTGTTCTTAATCGAACACCAGAAGCGGCACTTGCCTCGCATGTCACTGCGGTGCATTGCGACGCGAGAGAGAACCACTGCTTGGCGAAGCGTGTGCGTAGGAACTCAGTCGCCTTCGGCTTGCCGTTAAACAATTTTGCCGTAGGCGACTGTTCTTAATCGAACACCAGAAGCGGCACTTGCCTCGAATGTCACTGCGGTGCATCGCGAAGCGAGAGAGAACCGATGCTTGGCGAAGCGTGTGCGTAGGAACTCAGTCGCCTTCGGCTTGCCGTTAAACA
>CAYWNG010000051.1:5563-18831 GCA_964458685.1 uncultured Pirellulaceae bacterium | reverse complement strand
TGTGAGGTGCTCATCGCAATCTATCTGCTGGTGAGTTCAGAATCTAACTCTCGAATATCCCACCTGAAGCCCGCCATTGGCTGGGTTTAGGGTGGCTAGAGTGGAAAATATAGAGCAAAACTCAAATACGCGTTAGGTCACCTACCGCTAAATCTTTAGGAAGGCAACGGACCTTGCTTCAGCATTTCTTGGATTCTGAGCCCAACACGACCAGTCTGCTCCATGGCCCAGATTTTGGCCCAGATTTTCATAGCACGGCGACAAGTCAGCAGCTTAAAGTCACCGTTCCAGACCTGCCTAGAAAAAGCCCCTAAAGAGAGTCCCAGAGGAGCCCAGGGAGAGCAACGTTCAAAAAAAGCCAGCCAGCTTGAAGAGCTTTCAGGCTGGCTGGCTTGAGAGTGGTTGAGCAAATCTGGTCAGCATCGACGCCGCCTTGAATTGCCGCTTAGCGTCTGCGTCGAAGGTTTACTTCTTCTTCAAGTTGATTGTAGGCCAGCAACCATTCTGCGGGGCTTTCTTTTCGCGGCGACAAGTCTGCGTTCCTTTCGCCTTCGCCGCCAGGGCGGTTGGTATTCAGGGTATTGATTACCCTCAAAGCATCCGCTGCTGACAGGAAGTTATCGCCTGTCGTGTCGATATCACCCAGCACTAGATCGCTGAAAGCCCGAGGAACGGATAGCGGTCTCGCACCGCGACCATCGTTCAATCGGTTGATGATCAGTAAGGCATCGCTGTTGGTGACAATACCATCTCCGTTAACGTCTAGATTGTTGATCGGGTTTTGCCACGGAGTCGCTGTAACCACGGTCACATTGGCCAGCACGTTGGCAAAGCTTGTACGGTCACCGTTGTCAACGATCAGGATCGGAACCTGCAGCGTTTGCCCAACAGTATTGGTGGTTTGCAATTCGCTTGGCTTGAGCGCTAGCCGTCCATTGCGAATCTCGAAGCGATTGTCGGTGGTCGTTATTGTGTACTTCAAGGGGGCTGGATCTTGGTCGATCACCATAAAGTCTGAAGCAACTGGCGTTCCGAATCGCAGTGGATAGATCGTCAGTGCACCGACGCCTGTAGGAGGGTCGTTTGCGTTGGTAACTGTGATTGGAATGATGCCGGTAACTTGCGTTCCATTAGGGATAGTCTCGGTGACTCGTACCTCGACCGAATACTGCTCGCCCGATTCAAAGTCAAACTTATGTTGAGCGGTCAAACGTAAGTCGCCAGTACTGGGGTCGATCGTTAACCAATCGATTGCACCACCGCTGACATCGATGATTTCGTAGAGCAGCGGATTATTGTCGAGATCCGTTACGGTCGCTTGACCAACTAGAGTACCAGCCGGCAAATTCTCTCGGAATGAAAGTCTCTGGTTCGCAGCAAACTCGGGTTCGGAGAGGTTAGATGGTTCGACGTTGACGATCAGTTGCGTAGTGGTCGTGAAGCTAGGTGTGCCGTTGTCAAAGGCCTCCACGAAGATCTTGAATTGCGATCTTTCAGCCATGTTTGCCTTGCTGGCAAGTCTCAGTTCGCCCGAATCGGAATCGATCGTGAAGAAACTTGTATCGCCGCTTCTCAGGCGATACTTGACTACTTGCAAACTGTCGGCATCTAGAGCGTCTAGATCATCCAGCAGGGTACCGGCAGGAGCACCGTCGGTAATTGTTAGGACCTGACTTTGAAGTTGAGGATACGCTTCGTTGACGTCTCGTACTTCGATAACGACATCTATGTTCGTCGTTAGCGGAGGTGTGCCAGTGTCCGTTGCCCGGAAGGTTACAGGCAACGAGCGTTCGGCAGCGTTTTCGTAATCCAGCGGTGCATTCAGGATGATTTGACCGTCGCGAACGGTGAATCTTGCGTCGGATGATGTCCAGAAGATGCCATCGCCATCGGGATCGTTTGCGAATAGCGATCCGATTTGAAGGGAGAACTTGCCTTCGTCGACAACACCGCCGGTAATTCGCAATTGCTCTGGAGGATCATTGACATTAGCAACAGTAATGACCAATGGAATCGATGTGGAGAACTCGCCATCGGTGGCTGTTAGCCTCAAGACGTAACTTCCTACGTCGCGGTTAAGCGGAGTGCCTGACAGCGTTAAAGTTTGGGGATCAAAAGTTAGCCATGTTGGGACTAAAGCTCCCGCGCTGGTGATCGACAAAGAGATGGTGGAGTCAATGTCGACGAACAATCCAGGGGCAAAGGTGTAGCTGATGTCCTGATCTTGCGTTGCGCTGACGTCAACTTGCTGAACGGTGGCCATCGGGGCATCGTTGACATTGTTCACTTGAATGTTGAGTGGTGTCGCAGTTGCTGAGATCGTTGTTGGCAGCCAAAGCACTGGGTCGTAGATGACGCGTGTCGATGCCTGAACACTGCTAAAGGTTCCGGTATAGGTGTCATCGAGCGCTCGGACCATCAGTGGATCGGGAGTACCGAAGTAGTTCGGCGCAGGCAGAAAACCGATACGAGTTGTCCGGCTGAGTACCAAACCGTTGGATGAACTGACTGACCCGATTGGTACAAACTGGCTGCCGGTTGAATAGAACCAAGTGCCTTGGCTAGTGTTTTCCGGATTTCCAACGACAACTAAGCCAGTCATTCGCGAATTTTCATCGGGGTCAACGAAAACTGGACCCACTGTTTGAGCGATAGACTGTCCCGAAACCAAGGCAACATCTTCAGGGATGGAGGCAAGGAACGCGGGACGCAATGCGGGTGCGTCATTGGTTGGTTGGACAGCGATATCAACAGTTTGTGGCGATGAACCACCGAACAAGAACTGAACGGTTCTCGTAACGCTGCGAGGATTGTCCGTTGTATTGCTAAAGACTATGCTGCGCAGGAAGGCTTCTAGCGTTTGATTCGTTGAATTGTTGTTCAATCGCACCGATAGAGAAGTGGGTGCGTTGGAAACGACAGTTGCGAAGATCGTTCCATTGATGTCGACGTTACCATTGGTAATTGAGATACCGTTAACTGCGCTAATACCAAGCAAGTCGCCCGTCTGCGCGCCCGAGCTAATTCTGACGTCGACTTGCATGCCCGCCATGTTTTGAACTTGTGTCACCACGGATTGGTCGGCGATGAAAACCGGTATAGCGTTCTCGTCATAACTTGAAGTCGCGGGAGCAATCGTCAAGATAACCGGAACTGGAACGACGGTGAAATCGACATCGGAGATATCGAAGAAGATGTTGTTGTTACCTCGCACCATAATGCGAGCTTGGCTGGTTCCAATATTGGGAACAAAAATCGAGGCCTGGCCATTGTTGGCAACACGTTGAGCGACCAAGTGTGGATAGGTCAGTCCGCCGTCTGAAGACATAAAGATATCGACGAAGGCGGCGTTGATAGGACCGGCGGTTGTGTTGGCTACGTTCCAGCTCACGATTTGCTGCGATAAGCCATCCCAAGTAACCGCAGTGTTCGGGGCGCTCACGCTAAATGCGCTTCCAGTATCTACAACCGAGATTCGCATGTCATCTGTGTTCACTCCACCACCAGTGAATCGATTATCGCGCACGGTGGCTCGAAAGTTCATGGTTCGGTTCGTCGTCGGCAATTGCTCACCGACTGGGACTTGATTGTTTACCAAGCTTGATAATCGAGGGAAATAACGTGAAGGCTCACTAGTGGGCGACCAAAATCGGAAAAGAGGACTTTGACCGTTATCGGCTGCTGACAGAGCCTGCGCAGGTCCCAAGTCTCGCTGCTCCCACGAGTACGTTAGTCCGTCATTCGCGTTTGCATCCGTACCCGTAGCTGTCAGTACAAACGGAGTTCTTGCGGGAATGACAAAGTCTGCACCCGCGCTAACAATCGGTATGGAATTGCCTGTCTGGATACGTCTGCCGACCGTTGGAATAACCGTATCGACGTGCGCGATCGCTTCGTCAAAGCTAATCGAGTGGAAATAGGGATCGCTGTTGCGTTGAACATCGTCAGCACCACAAATTCCAGCGTACGCCATAATGGTTGTGCCACTACCAGGTTCGTAGGCCGTCGAGGCGTTTCTGGCTCCGCACGATCCGTCAATTCCGTTGAACGAGTGATTGCCGCCGAACTGGTGCCCAATTTCGTGAGCAACGTAGTCGATGTAAAACGCATCATCAATCGGCGTTGGTAGGCCAGTTACGCCTTGCGCCTTGACAGGGTTAATGCCAACGGAACCAAGTCTCGCTATACCGCCTCCGCCAGTCGAAAATACGTGCCCAATGTCGTAATTCGCGTTACCGATGATGTTATCGATCGTCCTCTGATTTTCCGCCAACATGGCAAAGCCATCGTTGTTGGTGTAAGGGTCTGTGTTGGCATCAGTAAAGATAATCGCTGAATTGTTGGCAACGAGTCTCATCGTTACAGAAAGTTCTGTGCGATAGACTCCATCGACACGGTTCACTGCAACGACTACTGCGGCTAGCGATGCGGTTGCTGCAGGTACGCCCGCGTTCAGGTTGGCGTGAAACTGTGAATACTCGCCAGTTGTTGCAACGGCCAAGCGATACTCGCGAAGAACAGTGCCACTGCGTCCACCAAATTCGCCTTCTCCTGGAAAGTTAGAATCGTCTTGGTTGGGATCAGAATTCAGCGAGACATCAATGGGGGGAAATGCTTGAAATACGCTCTTGGGAATGTTCTGACTTGGGAAGTAGCTAACATAAAGTTGATCACTGGCTTGAGCGTAAGGATCGACGTAGTACGAACCATCATCAGAGAGAACTTGCGCGTGAAATCCGATCGGAGTAATGTCAAAGCGAAGTGAGGCTTCAGGGTCATCGATGCCCTGCCCTGCGTAGGTCCTGATGTCTGGGAATTGAGCGGCAAGTTCGTCTTCCATGACGGGTGAATAGTAAACTGAAAATCTCTCCAAAGTTCCATCTGGACGAGGAATGGAAACGACGATGTTCGACGTTTGTCCAGAGAACTCGTGCGGAGCCGCCTCGACCTGACTCTTGAGCTCGTTGGTGTTCAGACTGAACAAATCAAAGTTAGTCATTTGCGTTCTTGGAACTACCGTCGATGGAACATCATCCAAGTCGATAGGATTCCAGAGACTAAACGCTAGGCGATTCTCCAAGCCCTCGAAACGCAATTGTCGCCGAAAAGCTCGCTGGATACTGTCTCGAGAAAAAAATGAATTACGCTTCATTGCAGAAACTCAAAGGCAAAGGGCTATGGAGTGGTGTCGTTAACGTCTACAAGGATTTGCAGGGATAAGTCCAGGTGTTAACGTGGGTTGCAAAATCGGTGCGACCAAAATAATCCGCACGATTATAGCTGCCACCGTAGAAAACTGTACAAATGCGCTCTCCGCATTTGTTGAGAATGTTCGCCAGACGGGGGGGCTTGGTGGGTAGGGATTGCCGCGAACCTGGGCTTCACGGACTCTGGGCAAGGACTCTGGGCAAGGACTCTGGGCAAGGACTGGCATAGAAGTATTTTCTGCGCAACTTGGCTTGCCGGGCTCGTGCCATTCGGTGTCCGAGCCAATCGCAATATTTCTTCGTTGTAATCATTCTCGCAATTTCATAGAATTTCATTTCTTGTCTCTACCAACTATCTCATCTAGGGGAAGCGAAATGAACGTCCGCTTGACTCGTCTTTCTGTTGGAATGTTACTTTGTGCGTTAGGTGGTCATCTCAATGCGTCCGATCCGGACGCTCTCAAGCAAGCCACGGTCTTAGTCAGCCAAGCGATTCAATCCGAAGTCGATGGAGACCTAGTTAGCCGCGATCGCTTGCTTAAAGAAGCCTGCCAATTGGATTCTGAGTTTGCCCCAGCAAGATGGCTTCAAGGGCAAGTGATATCGATGGACGGGAAGTGGGCTTCTGTCGAAGAGTCCGTTACAGCCGCACAATCCAACAAACTACTAGCTGACTACGAGTCGATGCGTTCACAACAACCAGCAAGTGTTCAAGGGAATTGGCAAGCTGCTCAATGGTGTGCGAAGAATGGCATGATGCCTCAATGCCGCGCTCACTTAGAGAACATTATTGTCTTGGATCATGATAACCAAGCAGCTCGCACGGCACTGGGACATCAATTGGTCGGGCATGATTGGGTTTCACCCGCAGATCAAGCACGATTGGTTCAGCGCGCGGCATTCGCAAGCCTAGGAAGAGAAAAGTATGGTCAACGCGTTGAAGCAATGGCTCAGAAAATTAGTTCGGGAAGCGCCCGCGAGCAGTAAGATGCTTTGAAGGAAATGTTTGCAATCGATGATCCGCTCGTGATTACTGTCTTGGAGATGTTGGCTTGCAAAAGTACTCCATTCGCGATGATAGTGACCAAGCGGCTTACAGAAATTGATCATCCTGAGTCTTCACTGGCACTCCTGCGGATCGCTGTGCTTTATCCCAATGATCAAGTGACAGAATTAGCAATTGAAGGACTAAAGAAAAAGCCACTGCATGACTTTGTCCCCGAGATGTTGTCGGCCATGTCATCGCCGATTCTCGGCATGACAGTTCCGGTTTTCGATTCGCGTGGCGCACTTACCGGCTTTAGACAATCGTTCGCTAAAGAAGAGGTGGATCAGGTCCGCACTTTTAACTTTGACACGGCGTTGGTAACAAGGTCGGTAGGTCTTCCGGTCTCGACCCAAAGCGGAGAATTTGTGCAAAAAACCTCGAGGCCCAATTTGCTTGCTCGAGATGCAAGTAAACCTTTTGGCCAGCGAAATACTTGGGGCTACACTGCGGAACATACTCCCATACTTCAGTCTGACCCCAAAGAAGCGCAAGCCTTTTTTGAACAATCGATGATGCTGGAGCAAATGACAAAGCTGGCAATGGTTGCCAGCTTAAAGGATCGGCAGGTTCGAGTTGCCAAAGAAAATGAGCAGATCAATCAGATCAACCGACGCATCGCAACGGTTTTGACGCACATCGTGGACGTTGAGTTTGCGACCGTACCTCGCGACGTTTGGAGTTGGTGGGATCGTTACAGCGAAACGTCTTACCAACGAACCAAATTCTATCGCAAGAGATATGGTCAGATTGCCTTTGCTGCTCCTCGCCCATACACATTCGAACAACCAATCCTGGGTCCAACGCGGACTGAGTTCCACGTCTATAAGGCATCTTGTTTTGTTGCTGGTACTAAGATCAACACGCTACGTGGCCTTAAGGCAATCGAGTCTGTAATGCCTGGCGATATGGTGCTCTCCTGCGATATTCGCACTGGTGAATTGGGATACAAGCCGGTTATCTGTGGAACAAACCGCGATCCAGCTAAGACCGTAATCTTGAAAGTTGACGATGAGATTATTCACGCAACGACTGGTCACTTGCTTTGGGTTTGTGGTAAGGGGTGGGTAAAAGCTGGTGAAATTAAGGTGGGTGAATTACTGCACACTTCTGCCGAACCCGCGGTCGTTGTCAGTAGCTCGCCTGGCCCAGAACTGCCCACTCATAATCTCATTATTGCCGACACGCACAACTACTTTGTGGGTACAAGTCGCGTATTGTCTCACGATGTCCTTCCAAGAGGAGCAGTCGAGGAACAAGTGCCCGGTCAAATGTTGTTGACAGTCAAGTAGATTGACAGTCGACGAGCTAGGGAACAAGCTTGTAGAGAGTTGTGGTAGTTCGCAGCAGCAAGCTGTTCCCTACGATAGCTGGCGAAGCGTTGCAACCGTCGGGCAGTTGATTCTCACCGACCAATTTGGGTTCATCTTCAACGGTGAAGACATAGCCCTTTCCGTCGTGATCAACCGCCACGACATAATCGTTTGTTGCGACAAGCGATGCGCTAAATTTGCCTCCCAAGCGTTGCTTCCAAACCGGCTCGCCAGTCGCCAAGTCTAGACGGCAGATGACTCCGTCGTCTGTAATGTCGAAGAGCCGGCCTTGAACTAGTACCGGGCTTGGCTTGGAACCGATCCCTTTGTTCTGAGCCCAGACGATGTGCGTTTTGGTAACATCGCCCCTTCCGTCGACTTTGACGCAAAGCATTTGCGCTTTGCTGAATCCAGTGCTGAAATAAAGTCGGCTACCATCAAAAACTGGACGAACAGTGGTCGAGTGCTCCGGGTAACGCACTCGCCAAATCTCTTCTCCTGTCTTGGGATTAAGCGACAAGCACGCCATCGCTGCCGGGCTGATCAGTTGATCCTGACCCGCCACGGAAATTACAAGCGGAGTTGAGAAGGCTTTGTAGTAATCGCCATTGTCGGTTCCATACTCCACTTTGCGATCGGCTTTCCACACGGTCGCGCCAATCTTGCAATCCAGCGCCACTGCATACTGGTAGTCAAATCCATCCATGTGGAAAATGAGTAACCCTTGATAGATGATCGGTGAACTTCCCGCTCCGCGATAGTGATTGCATGGCAAGTCGCGGCGCTCCCAAACTTTAGAGCAATCCGAGCGTCGCAGGCAAGCGGTTCCATAAGCGCCGAAGTGAACGTAGACGAACGCTCCTTCGATTACAGGAGTGGGCGAGCCGTAAGTGTTGGTCGCATGAAAGTCGGGTTGGACCGCGGTGTTTTCGAAGATCAATTGATCGTGAAGGACTTTGCCTGAGTCCAAGGCCACACAAACGGCAAACATTTTCAGGCCATCTTCCGTCGCTGTAGTCATCCAAATCTCATTGCCGTCGACAACCGGCGATGACCATGCTCGACCATGTATCGGAGTTTTCCAGGCCACGTGCTCGGTGTCGCTCCAGCGAGTCGGTATCTTGGACTCGAGCGAAATTCCATTGGCTGGACCGCCGCGAAAACTTGGCCAACTTTGGGATTGAGCGTTAGGAATGAACGCTTGTGTAAAGACTAAAGCAGCGATGGAGAGAATAACGCGTCTTGAAAACGCTCGCAGGCCGTTATGCATCAGATCACCCCTCAAATTTCAACTATCGCGACTCTGTCTTACCGAAGCCGATTATGGTAGCTGAAAATTCAGGCGAAGAAGTAGCTTGAGATGTCGAACTAACGGATTTCTCGGGAGCGTCAGCGAGGCACTCTTTCCCAACCCGCTGCGTCAGCGAGGGATTTCTTCACAACCCGCTGCGTTAGCGAGGGGCCTCCTCAACCCGCTGCGTTAGTTTTGAAGTTGCGCTATTCGGATTTAAGGCCGAAGGCCTGACCGTTTACCTAGCCCAGCCTGAAGCTATGTAAATCGCTGGGCCTTCGGCCCGAAATCCCAGAAAAATCGCAACTTCAAATGCGTCAGCGAGGATCGATGGATCAAATCCTGCTTCGCAGTGCGGAAAAGCCGACGGCCACCATGATTGCGGCGAAAATACCCCATTGAGTCGCATCCATGTGGTTGATCACAGCACCGATGGCTTTGAGTACATCGCTTAGGAATTTGAAGACGGTATCCATGGAACTCACCTAACTTTGGGACTTGAAGCGGACTGATTGGGCTGGATTGCCATAATTCCGATCCATGGACCTTAGGTCATTGGAAATTAAGAGCCAAAGATGGCCCGCAACAAAGTTTTCGATTGCCTCTGGAGGGTGTTCCTGTGTGTCGGTTGTAGCGAAAAGTCCAATTATTCCTGCGTAGAATAGAACCTAGAGGTTTCATCCCTGAACCTGTCGATGGAGGACTTGCGAGTTGGAAGAGCCAACGTATAATTCCTTGCTCGCAGTAGGAACAGCGAACTTGGGCGACCCCCAGATTCAATCGGGGGCCGTAGCTCAATTGGTTAGAGCACCGGCCTGTCACGCCGGAGGTTGCGGGTTCGAGCCCCGTCGGCCTCGCTTTCCTGCTGCGATTTTTTTTTTGAATCCTTGAGGATTCAATCTCTCAGGTTGGCCTTACTTGCCACCCTTTCATCTTTAGGGTGATACTCGCTTTCTCCAGTGCCCCACACATAATCTTGGGGACGCCAACTGTTGCAACTGCGAATAGAGTTGCAAGAGCATCACAACTCTCCCCCAACCAGTTATAATCAGGCTATTGAAAGCGGTGGTTCCACGTAGAAGTACCACAAAAGTGGCGACCCGATCTGAACTTCTTTTATCAATGAAATGATTATGATCGACCTGCTTTACATTAGATCTGCACAACTTTCAGTCGATGGATTCGTAACACTGGTAAACGAAAATGAGTTCCAAGAGTCGAAGAACGCTGTAGATTGCGAAGCGTTGCTGGCTGCTGGGATTAGTGCATTCGACGCAATTAACAAGGTGGACGAGTGCATTCGAGACGCAGTTTTTTCTAAGAGAATCAAGGTTGACGAAGTAAAGGTTGAAGAGTCGCTTTTGAAGTTGTATCAGCTCTGGATGTCTTCTGTTGATCTCGCGATGAGGTGGGCGTCGACCTGTAAGTCTGTAGGACTTGAAGTTCGGAATCTCGTTGAATTTGAAGCATGCGTTCAGGAGGTGAACAGTCTATTGGCGAGAAACAACAAATTGTCCCCAGCTTTGCATAAGCTAGAATCGGAGGCTCTAGAGGAGTATCGCAGTGGCAAGACTGCCGAGTACTTTTCGGAATAGAAATCGCACTACACGCCGATTTAGAGATCAGTTCTCGTTGCTGCCTGAGAGAATCAAGAATTTGGTGATAGCAGCCTGCCTTCTGTTCAACGAAGACGAGAACCACCCCTCGTTGCGGCTTCACAAACTAGTTGACTCCTCGACGGGCGAACACCTTTCAGGAAGTTTCTCCGTTTCAATCACGATGAGATATCGAGCTATTTTCGTTAGGAGTAATGACGGGGTAAACATCTGGTATTGGATTGGTACGCATGCAGAGTACGACAAGTTTGTAGGACGTTGACTTGGTCTAAGCATTGGTTTGCCAACAATCTGGAGTTGTGAATCGCCGTTGGAGGCATTCTACTTAGGGCACGATTTTCAGCGATTCACGCTGTTTTCGGCTTTGTCTCTCTACGCTTGCAACCATTGATCCCATGACCGTTCGCACTCGATTCGCTCCCAGTCCCACCGGATATCTGCACATTGGTGGCGTCCGCACGGCGCTGTTCAATTGGCTTTTGGCAAAGCAAGCTGGTGGGCAATTCCTCCTGCGAATCGACGACACCGACTCGCAGCGCAACGTTGCGGAAGCTCTTCAGCCAATTCTGAACGGGTTTCAATGGTTGGGCATCGATTGGGACGAAGGTCCGACTTTGGATGGCCAATCGTCCAAGGGACCGTATGGCCCTTACTTTCAGTCGCAGCGTTTAGAGCTTTACCAAGCGGCCGCTGCTAGATTGCTCGAGTCTGGTCACGCTTACCGCGACTACGCGCGTCCCGAGGAATTGGCCGCGCAGCGCGAAGAGGCTGAAAAGGCGGGCAAGACCTTTATCTACGACCGCCGCTGGATGGCATCGACACCCGAGCAAGCTGCGGCGTTTGAAGCTGAAGGCCGCAATGGTGTCGTCCGCCTGAAGATGCCTCGCGAGGGAGTTTGTGCTTTCGATGACTTGGTCCGTGGGCCAGTTGAATTCGAATGGGCCGCCGAGCAAGATCACGTGATTCAGCGAGCCGATGGAACATGCTTGTACCACTTGGCCAGCGTTGTTGACGACTACGAGATGAAAATCACTCACGTCGTTCGCGCGGTCGAGCACTTGAGCAACACACCGCGACAGATTTTTATCGCTCAGAGTCTGGGTTACGCCTTGCCGATCTATGCTCACCTACCCTTCGTAGCCGAACCCGGAGGAAGTGCCAAGTTGAGCAAGCGGAAGTTAGCCGCGTACCTCAAGAACAAAGACTTTGCGGGACTGTTCGAGCTGGGGCAGAACATCGCCAAGCGAACTGGTCTCTCGACCAGCCTCGAGACATTCAATCCCGTGATCGTCGACTTTTATCAAACCGTCGGTTTTCTCCCCGACGCAATTTTGAATTATCTGCTTCTGTTGGGCTGGTCCTTGGACGACAGTCGTGAAGCCTTTACTCGCGAAGAGATGATCCAGTTGTTTTCATTGGATCGCGTCAACAAGGCTCCGGCTAGCTTCGATATTGCGAAGCTGGTTTCCTTTCAGTCGCGCTGGATGAATTCAATCGAGCTGGATGCTAAGGTTGCCCTTTGCCTGCCTTACCTGAAGTCAGCAAAGATCGTCTCGGATCAACCGAGTGACGATGAAGTCGCACGCGTTGGAAAGGTGGTCGCTGCTGCGGGCGATCGCATCAAGGTTGCAGGTGACGTCCTGGACTACGACGATTTCTTCGCTTCAGACGAAACGCTTGTGTTCAATCCAGCGGATGTAGAGAAGCGGCTTAAGGCCGATCCCACGGCGGTCGGATACGTTAAGAAGTATCGCGAAGTTTTGTCGTCGCTCGAGAGCTTTGATACAGCGAGTCTTGAGCAGAGTTTAAATCAGTTCATGGAAGCTGAAGGGATCAAGTTCAAGCAGATCATTCACGCTCTGCGAGTCGCTCTAACAGGCAAGTCGGTTGGGTTCGGAATGTTCGACGCGATGGCCATCTTGGGCAAACAGTCTTGCTTGGCTCGCATTGATCGAGCTATGCAGCTCTAGATTTGTTGGGTGGCACGCGGTACCCGGGCGTCCCGCCCGTTCGTGATTTGCTTCCCGGCACAGTTGGCACGGCACGGCGTTGGGTGGCACGCTCTGAGAGGCGAGGGCAACGAGCCTCGAAGGGCGTGGCTAGTTGTTTCTTGAGCTAGGGCGAGCTTGACGGGGTTTGCTGAAAGTAGATCGACCACGCCCATCAGTTGTTACCTCGCTGCGCTTCGGTCAACAACTTCAGAGCGTCCCGTCTTGGCGCCCTGCTTTAGTGCGGTCGCGAGATACCGTGCACGTGCGACCAGTAGTTGGCGATGGCTCGCGGACCGTTAATGAAGTACTTTCCGTTAGCTTGGCCTGTAACCAGTTCAATGGCGTCCATCGGTGGTGGGCTTGCCAGTACTAGCACGGGGCAGTTTTGATTGGCTTCACCAAGCAGTTCCACGATCTCGCTGCGCGGACGAGCAAAGTCAGCGTAGTGAATGTCCAACGTGTAGAGCAGCTCTGGGAAATAGGCCAACACTCCAGAAAGCTCGGCGCAGTGCGGACAGTAGTAGGGACGGCCAGGTCCATCAGGGAAGGAACGCTTGAGCATAAAGAGTGTGTCGCGCTTTGCCATTTCGGAGCCTTTCAGGTTTTAGAGTTTGCGGAGTTTTGCGAATGTTGTTTGAGCGTGCCGAGAGTTTGAGCCTACGGGAAAAACTTCTAAGCTGTGGCTCGAAGTTTAACGCAATAAGTCTAACCAACGCAACGAAAAAAGGCTGCATCAACTTGCGTCGATGCAGCCTCAAAACACGTAGGAGAAAGTCAAAAGTTGGATTGATCTCGTGATTGTCGC
>CAYWNG010000051.1:0-5463 GCA_964458685.1 uncultured Pirellulaceae bacterium | reverse complement strand
GGGCGTTATACACGCTGGTTACGCGCTTTTCTTCTCGGTAGAGGATTCAGCGAAGGCCTTGATTTGGCCGTCAACTGGATCGACATCGATAGTAAAGCGAGTTCCCTTGGCTTGGTCAGGCAAGTTGAACATCACGTCAAGCATGATGTCTTCAACGATGCCACGAAGTCCGCGGGCTCCCACCGATTTTTGCATTGCTCGCCGTGAGATTGCTTGCAGTGCTCGTTCGGAGAATTGGAGATCGCATCCTTCCATTTGGAATAAGGCCTGGTACTGTTTGACCAGAGCATTCTTTGGTTCGCTCAGAACCTGAATCAACGCTGCTTCGTCCAATGGGCACAAAGCAGAGATGACGGGTAACCGACCTACGAACTCCGGAATCATACCGAATTCCAAAATGTCATCGGAGCAGACTTGAGGCATCAGTTGCGCCGCGGTCAATTCACTTGCGTGAGTCTGACCGGTAGCACCGAAGCCTAAAGTTTTCTTGCCCAAACGCTTTCGGACAATCTCTTCGACACCGACGAATGTTCCACCGCAGATGAACAGGATGTTCGAGGTGTCCATCTGAATGTACTGTTGTTCGGGATGCTTGCGACCACCTTGCGGTGGAACGTTGGCAACCGTACCTTCCAGCATCTTCAGAAGTGACTGCTGAACACCTTCGCCGGATACGTCGCGAGTGATCGAGACGTTGTTGCTGGTCTTGCCAATCTTGTCCACTTCATCGATGTAAAGGATTCCGCGCTGAGCGGCCTCGACATCAAAATCCGCGGCATGTAGCAGTTTGAGCAACAAGTTCTCTACGTCCTCGCCAACATAACCAGCTTCTGTCAAAGTTGTGGCATCGCCGATCGCGAAGGGAACGTTGAGCATCTTGGCCAACGATCTTGCCAACAGCGTTTTACCGCTGCCGGTTGGACCAACGAGCAAAATGTTCGATTTTTCAATCTCCACATTGCTGTCGCTCCAACCACTAGACAATCTCTTGTAGTGATTGTGGACCGCCACCGCTAAGACTCGCTTGGCATGTGACTGACCGATCACGTATTGGTCAAGCTGTTCAACGATTTCACGAGGTGAAGCGATATCATTGAAGAGTTTATTTCCAGGGCCTCGACGCTTTGTCTCTTGATCTAGAATGGATTGACAAAGTTCGATGCACTCACCACAGATGTAGACGTCGCCAGGACCTTCTACGAGTGGTCCGACTTCGCGATAGCTCTTGCGACAGAAGGAACCAAACGCGTTCTTCTTATTGGCACTGCCACCACGTCGACCTGAAACCACATCCTTACCCGAAGGCATACACGACTCCTTTGCTCGAAATTCCTCGCTTCCGCTGAATTGTTCCCTGAGCAGTTGCTCGATTGCAGTTCAACAGTAACGAGTAGGGGAATTTTGTCTTGATCGGGACAAATCCACGATCACCGATACACGTAATATCGCTCGATGGCACCACCATCTCAGTCGGCATCGATCGTCGACGCTTTCTGTACAGGGTCCGGGCATCCGTGTCCTCGGGTTCGAGCCAAAACAGTCGCGTGATACCTGATGGAAGAACGCCGCTTACGCGGTAAGCACTTCAATCATCATCACCTGTTGCTAGGGAGTCCAGTCTCCCAGACTGGCATTATAACTAATGTCGTCAACAATGCTCACCAGAACCGTTTGACCTATCTCTAAGTCGGCGGGTTGGTGGACGACTGCTGACGATCTCTCCCTAGCACCGACTTTATATTTCGGAGTTCCTCCTCATTGATGTCACCCCCAGATTGCATTTCTTCAAAATCCGACAGCAGATCGGTTGGGCTGGTGTCGGCTGTGCTGGTATTAGGGCGCAAGGCAAAAATGACTTGGAATCCAAAGTACGCTACAACAAGTACGAACCCTATGACGAGCACTGCTCGTACAGTCGGGTGTCCCAGCAAATCCCACATAGTTTAGCTTCCTGTAGGCTGCCGGATCAATCATTGGTCAGGTCATCTTACGCGCCTGTCCAGTGCGAAGTCCAGCAATCGACTCTCTTTTTGCACAAAGTTGATTTCAGAATCAGCTTTTTCCATTATCAAGCGACCATGCAGCTTCGCCAAGATACCCAATCGTAGTTCTCGCGAAACTTGCCGCGGTCTCAGCGGCTTAAGATGCGGACGCGATGATTTTCGGAATCGCCGATGACCAAATCACCGTTCCTGAGCAGCGTGACTCCATGTGGACGGTTAAGTAGTCGCGATTGCAACTGATCGCCATCCCCGTTGAATCCCTTCTCGCCTTTGGGTGAGCCCACCAACGTGGTCACGATGCCAGACTTCAAGTCGATCCGACGGATAGCGTGGTTTTCGGTGTCAGCCAAGTAAACGGCGACGCCAGGATCAACGGCAATCCCCTTAGGACCATTGAAGGTTGCAAGTTTGGCGTCGCCTCCATCACCACTAAATCCCTTTTTGCCGGTCCCAGCTACGTGATGAATCTTCTGGCTGGAGCGATCGATTCTCCACACGCTGTTGCCACCACGTAAGACGATCCAAATGTTCTGAGCATCTACAGCCACCGATCGTGGATCTGCCAAGGTAGCCTCTTTGGCCACTTGGCCATCTTTGGGTAGCTTGCTTTCACCGGTACCGCAGATGGTTTGGATGATTCCAGTGGTCAAGTCGAGCTGCCTGAGACGCTGATTCTTGAGGTCGACGATCATCAATTGGTCGCGATCGAGCGCGATGCTATAAGCCTGGTTGATAGTGGCCTTTGCCGGCGGACCTCCGTCACCGCTAAAGTCGGCTTGGCCTGTTCCCGCTAAGGGTTGCCAACTCTGATTCGATCGAATGTAGCTGACCACGCGGTGATTCATCGTATCAGCAATATGAATGTTGCCAGTCTGGTCGATTTGCAATTCGTGAGGCTGGTTCATTTCCATGGCAAGAGCTGGACCACCGGGCGATCCCCCCATTCCTTTGGCTCCACTTCCAGCGATAACCTTTAGCGTCATGCGAGCAGCATCGAGACGATACAGCACATGCCAATCGAACGAGCAGATCACAAGGCTGCCGTCCGCCTCTTCGCCAATACCGAACGGATTCGCCAAATTCGTTTCCAGCGCCGGACCCTCGGTCACAAGCTTCTCCGCCTTGCCGTCTCCTGCGATCGTGGTGATGCGGTTGAATTGCTGTGCAGGTACGCTCGTTGACAGGAGCGAGAGTGTTAGAGCGGCAGACATAAGCCAGGATTGAGACTTCATAGTTGAGTCCTTGAATGAAATAAGGCGGCACGAATGCCGCCTCATTATAGTGAAATTTGCGAGCCGTTAGGCTACATCGCTACTTGGACACATCGCTAAGCGAAACCGCTCGGTAGCCGCCGATCGACTTAAAGTACATGAGTATCAGCAAGTAGATTACAGCCATTGTTGAGGGGATCAAAGCGTCGATCAGCAGTGTCTTACGGTCCCCACGTTGATCGGCATCCAGAACGGTTTGTTGGTCAGCTGTTCTTCGAACTTCTTCGCCCTTTAGTTCTACGCCCTCAGGCTTAGCATCCTTCGCAGCACCAAGCTTCTTGCCATCGATGGGTGTGATTTTGGTGAATTCCAAGTTCAAGAAGGCCGACGGCTTCTCCGATTGATACTGAGCAAAAAGTTCAGGGTTAGCCTTATTGAGCTCTTCGGCAGCAAATCGGTCTTTGCTGTATCCAAGCCCTGGTCCACCGATTAGACCAGCGGAGAGCATTCCGATACCACCGATGATTGACATCGCTACTGCACCAGTTTGAGGGTAGCGGTCGCCTACTACGGCAAGCATTGTTGGCCAGAAGAATGTTTTACCAACCGCATAAATTCCCAGAGCAATTAATGCCATCGTGAAAGTTTGCATCCCGCTAGCCAAGTAAAGCCCAATTGCGGCGGTAATCGCACAGACTAGCAACAAACCGACCGGAGAAAGCTTAAGTGTTTTCTCGATCCAGTGAGCGCAGAATCGCAATCCAAACATGATCGCCGAAGTCCACAAGAACAAGTATTTACCTTGTTCTGACGAGAATAGGTTTCCGGTGATATTTTGAATCCAGCCGTCCGTACCCAGCTCGACTGATCCGACGAGTGCATGCGTGATGAACAGGATGAATAGCAGAACTGAACCGAGGGAAAACTTGGTCATCACCGATGCTGTAACTAATAGTGCAAATCCGAGCGCCCACGCTGCGTACTTCGCATATGCGGACATGGTAGCATCTGGATTACCGTCTGCTCCAGCCGGTACTAGCTTCTGGAAAATGTCCGCAAAGAAAAATGCCAGTAGCAAGGCAACAACTGCAGATCCAAGAATACCGATTGAGCGATACATTTCAACGAAGCTAGTTCCGCTAGCAGCGGCTTCTGACTTTGGAAACTTCTGACCGATGAACATGATCGCGTAAAGAGCCGTTGGAATTAAGTAGAGCGAAAGTTGTAATTTCCAAGGCAACTCCAATTTGTCATCCAAAATCCAACCAGCAGCACTGCCAAGAACCAAACCGGCTGGCCAGCTAGCATGCAGGATGTTCAGATAGTGAGTGCGGTCGTTGGGAAACACTGTCGCGACAAGCGGATTCGCAACCGCCTCAAGTGTGCCGTTGGCGATGGAGAAGATGAACATTCCCCAGAACAGATAGTTGTAGGCATTTTCAGGAGTTGACGCGGCGAAGGTAACAAATGCCGAAAGCACGTGACCTGCCAGAGCTACCCATACCAGTCGTCCATAGCCAACTTTGTCGACCACCAATCCGCCGATGATGATACCAAAGCAGAAGCCAGTGAAACCAGCGCCGCCAATTTGGCCAAGCTGCGATGCAGAAAATCCGTATTCGCTTCCCCAATTATCAAGAATGCCACCACGGATCGCAAAGCCGACACCCGCGGCGAGAATTGCCATGAAGCCAGCCCAGAGAAGCCGGTATGCGTTGGGTGCTACCGGCGCACTTGTCTTTGAGGAACTCATATTTGTTCAATCCAATCGAAAACCAGGAAGGTAGGAACAGTCGAAAGAGGAGTTTGAAGAGTGGAAAGTGTAATCTGTAGCGTGCGTGGATGCTACACTACAGCGACTTGGGGGAAGGGGATTTCCCCCTGACTGACTCAAATTCTTTTGATTGGGTAAACTTGTACGGCTGTCGCCATTCGACGGACGATTCCCGCCTCCGAGTGCCATCTGAACCTAGCGAATAAGGCTCGTCGAAAAACCAATCGAAATCACTTTGGCGAGCCGCTGACCAGCTCACGTCAACAAGTTCCATCATCCTGCCAACATTGAAAGACCTCACGTGAAATTCCCGGCCAAGCTAATTGCCCTACTGCTCGTTACTCTCTCTCAACTCAGCGCCTTTGCCGCCGAACCGAAACACCGCATTCTGACCGCTGACGCGTCGAAAAAGATCATCGCGATTTTGGACGAAGATGGAAAGGTTGAGTGGCAATCGAAGACGAATGATCTGCAC
>CAYWNG010000050.1:671-18849 GCA_964458685.1 uncultured Pirellulaceae bacterium | reverse complement strand
AGCGAAACATCAGTTGTCGCCAAGTCCAAAACGAATCGGAGCCGCTCGGGCCGCGTCGTTCGGTCAGTCCCGCCATCGCTCGTTGAAAGGAATGGCTGTGAGCGTTGGCAGGGGCTGGAAGTAGAATTCCCGTGACGTAGCCTTGGGATTTTGCACCAACTTCGATCGAGTCGATGATTCCGGCGTTGTCAACGCTCACGCAAACGTCTTTTGTCCAGCCGCAATCCAGCAACGCTTGCCTTGCCCAAATTTTGCCCATACCGGCTACCTTTTACCTGGAGAATATGTCTATACTTATAGCTGATATGTCTAGACATATCAACACGGGCGAGGCGGAGCCAAGCTAAGCGAGGTTTCTTTCGAGGTTACATTGATGATTCTAACGAACGCGACTTTGGCGAATTTTAGCGGCGCGGGCAATCGTTCGACGATGAATGGGCTCGATGATGTCGTTGGTTCTCGTATCAAGTCTGCCGCCATTGTTGTCCAGGATTCCGCCATCGTTTGGGTCGGCAAGTCGGACGACATTCCCCGTGAGTACTTTTCGCACGATGCCTTAGATGTAGCTGGACGATGGATTACTCCAGGGCTGATTGATTGCCATACGCATCTCGTCTTCGGAGGCAATCGAGCGAACGAGTTCGAACTGCGGCTTCAAGGGGCTTCCTATGCTGAGATCGCTCAGGCTGGCGGCGGCATTCTCTCGACAGTTCGGGCCACTCGGGATGCAAGTGAGGCAAGCCTATTGGATAGCGCACTAACTCGCGTCGATGCACTCCTTCGCGAAGGGGTCTGTACGATTGAGATTAAGTCGGGATACGGACTGGACTTGGACACAGAACTCAAGATGTTGCGAGTTGCCAGGCAGATCGCCGAAACTCGACCGGTTCGCGTGCGGACGAGCTTCTTGGGAGCTCACGCGATTCCGCCTGAGTTTCGTGGACAAGCGGATCAATACATCGAACAAATCTGTTTGCCTGCTCTTCGCGCCGCTCACACGGCGGGACTTGTCGATGCTGTGGATGGCTTTTGTGAAGGCATCGCGTTTTCGATGGAACAAATGGAGCGAGTCTTTCAGGCTGCGAAGTCGCTCGGTTTGCCCGTAAAGCTTCACGCCGAGCAATTATCGCGGTTAGGCGGCACGCAATTGGCAGCAAGATATCACGCACTTTCAGCGGATCACTTGGAGTATGCGAACGAACTTGACGCGCAGGCCATGGCTCAAGCCGGTTCGGTCGCAGTCATGCTACCTGGAGCGTTCTACACTCTGCATGAAAAACAACTTCCGCCGGTCGATGCCTTTCGAGCTCATCGTGTTCCGATGGCTGTTGCTACCGATTGCAATCCGGGTTCGTCGCCTTTGTGTTCGATACTTTTGGCAATGAATATGGCTTGCACTCTTTTTCGCCTCACGCCCGATGAAGCACTGGCAGGCGTCACAGAGTATGCTGCTCAAGCTCTAGGGCTTGAAGATACTGGTGTGATCGCCGTAGGCAAGCGTGCGGACCTTGCCATTTGGGATATCGATCATCCCAACGAACTGGCCTATCGCATCGGTTTTAATCCACTTTGGAAACGTGTTTTTGCGGGGAGTTTCGGATGTTAGAGTTGTTTCCCGGCAGGACGACACTAGAGCAGTTGGAAGCGATCTGGAGCCACGGCTTGGCCGCTCGATTGCACCCCAGCGCTTATCTCGTCATCGATGCGGCTCAGCAAGTTGTTGAGAGCGCTGCCGCTGGCGACGAAGCGATCTATGGCGTGAATACTGGATTCGGAAAGTTGGCCAACGTACGCGTAAAACTCGCCGATACGCAGAAGCTTCAACGCAATTTGATTCTCTCGCATTGCTGCGGCGTCGGCGAGCCCGTTGAGACGCCGATCGTGCGGTTGATGATGGTTTTGAAGTTGCTGTCGCTTGGACGTGGAGCGTCTGGAGTGCGTCGATGTACGATCGAATTGCTTGAGGCGTTGCTTCGACACGAGATCACGCCCGTCGTTCCATCGCAGGGATCTGTGGGCGCTTCTGGGGATTTGGCTCCACTAGCCCACATGTCAGCTACGTTGATTGGCGAAGGAGAGGCGTTCTACAAAGGTCAGAGAATGTCCTCGATGCAGGCGCTTGAGCTTGCTGAGCTGAGACCATTGGTGCTTGGCCCCAAAGAAGGCTTGGGACTGATCAACGGTACTCAGTTTTCGACGGCTTACGCATTGGTGGGTTACTTCCGAGCCCTAAGAAATCTAGAATCCGCCATTGTTTCGAGTTGTCTTTCAACCGACGCAATCATGGGTTCAACTGCGCCGCTTGAAACAGCCATTCATGATCTGCGCGGACACCAAGGGCAAATCGATGTGGCTCGAGCGATGCGAAGTTTGATGGAGGGCTCTGAGATTCGCGAGAGTCATCGTACCGGCGATACGCGAGTCCAAGATCCTTACTGCATCCGCTGCCAACCACAGGTCACCGGAGCCGCATTAGACCTGCTGCGGTTCGCTGGTCGGACGCTAGAAGTTGAAGCGAATGCAGTGTCGGATAATCCGATCGTCTTGGTTGATCAAAACAAGATTGTTTCGGGCGGCAATTTCCATGCGGAGCCCGTTGCTTTTGCGGCCGATCAGATCGCCTTGGCTATCGCTGAAGTTGGCTCCATCGCTCAGCGTCGCGTGGCTTTGATGGTTGACCCGACTCTTTCCTTCGACTTGCCGCCATTCCTCACGCCCGACCCTGGACTGAACTCGGGCTTGATGATTGCTGAAGTCACGACGGCCGCTTTGATGAGCGAGAATAAGCACATGGCGAATCCTTGCTCGACCGATTCAACGCCAACTTCTGCCAACCAAGAAGACCACGTTTCGATGGCAGCTCACGGAGCACGTCGCTTGAGCCGCATGAACGACAATTTGAATGTGATTATCGGCGTCGAGATGCTGTGTGCCGCTCAGGGAATCGAGTTTCGTGCACCGCTACAAACTAGCGCGGCACTAAGACAAGCCATGTCGCTATTGCGGGCAAGCATCCCAACCATTGTCGAAGACCGTTTCTTAGCGAACGACCTTGCTCAGGCTGCGAGGCTGGTGTCCGATGGTGCGTTCAGTAGCCTTTGCGGAGTCCGAGAAATTCTTGCGGGAGTAGCTCAATGAAGGTGGTTGAAGTAGTGCAGGGCAGCAGCCCAATCGTCTTGGGGCTGCCTCACACCGGAACGATGGTTCCAGAGCCGATTCTTGCCAAGATGAATGCAGTCGGTAAGTCATTACGTGATACGGATTGGCATATCGAACAACTCTACGATGGACTGCTGGAAAACGTCACCACAGTTCGAGCGATCTTCCATCGCTACGTCATCGACGCGAATCGAGATCCCAGCGGAAGTAGTCTTTATCCAGGACAGAACACGACCGACCTCGTTCCGCTCACAGATTTTGACGGCGAGCCGTTGTGGATTGAACCGCCGACCGATGCTGAGGTTCAAGAGCGATTGCAGAACTTTCACGCGCCCTATCACCAAGCGCTAAAGAAAGAGCTTGATCGAGTTCACTCGCTACACGGCTGTGTCATTTTGTACGACTGCCATTCGATTCGTTCAGAAATCCCGTTTCTGTTTGAGGGAACGCTGCCAGACTTCAACATTGGTACCAACGACGGCAAGACATGTGCTGCGATCATTGAGCAAGAGGTCACAGCCCAATGTCGACAAGCTGCTGGCTTTACGACTGTTGTGAATGGACGCTTTAAAGGAGGCTGGACGACTCGCGAATATGGCCAGCCAACGCTCTATCGGCACGCAGTACAGATGGAATTGGCTCAGAAAAACTATCTGGCTTCAGAATCGCCGCCGTTTGACTACGACGTAGAAAAGGCAGATCAAATTCGCGCGGTACTTAAGTCTGTGCTTCTCCGAATTGAAGAACTTGTAGAGCAACGCATCATTCCCTCACGAAGTTAGCACGTGTAGCTAGCACGTGACTTGAAAGCAAGGAAACAATCCAATGAACGATCTCCGGTTTAGCGAACGCAGCGTCTATCCACCTACAGGCAGCACGCTGACAGCGAAGAGCTGGTTAACTGAAGCTCCACTGCGAATGCTGATGAACAATCTTCATCCCGAAGTGGCCGAGAATCCGCATCAGCTTGTCGTTTACGGAGGGATTGGTCGCGCCGCGCGAACGTGGCGAGACTTTGATTTGATTGTCGAGAGTTTGAAGAACCTTGAAGATGATCAGACTTTGGTTGTCCAGTCAGGAAAGCCGGTGGCGGTAGTTCGGACTCATGTCGATGCTCCGCGAGTGCTTATCGCCAATTCGAATCTGGTGCCTCGTTGGGCTAACTGGGATCACTTTAATGAGCTGGATAAGAAGGGGTTGATGATGTACGGCCAGATGACGGCTGGCTCGTGGATCTATATCGGCACGCAGGGGATCGTGCAGGGAACCTACGAGACGTTCGCGGAAGCTGGTAGGCAACACTACGGTGGCAATCTCAAAGGCAAGTGGATACTCACTGGTGGACTTGGCGGAATGGGTGGGGCTCAGCCGCTCGCGGCAGTGTTCGCTGGCGCATGTTGCTTGGCTGTTGAGTGCGATGAGAGTCGCATCGACTTCCGCTTACGAACGCGTTACGTAGATGCCAAAGCAACCACGCTGGATGAAGCGCTAGGCATGATTCGGCAGTGGACCGCGGCGGGCGAAGCGAAATCGGTTGGGCTCTTGGGTAATGCCGCGGATGTGTTCCCACAGCTCGTCAGCTTGATGAAGTCCGGCGGCCCGCGACCAGATATTGTCACTGATCAGACCAGTGCGCATGACCCACTTCACGGTTACCTGCCGCAAGGATGGACCGTCGAGCATTGGCGAGCGATGCAGAAGAGAGATCCGAAAGCTGTTGAGCAAGCAGCGCGGGCTAGCATGCGAACTCAGGTAGCGGCGATGGTCGAGTTTTGGCGAGCCGGAGTGCCAACATTGGATTACGGCAACAATATTCGGCAGGTAGCCAAAGATGAAGGCTTGCAAGATGCATTCGCCTTTCCTGGTTTTGTGCCAGCCTATATTCGACCGCTGTTTTGTCGAGGCATTGGACCGTTTCGTTGGTGCGCTTTGTCAGGCGATCCTCAGGACATCTATCGCACCGATGCGAAGATGAAAGAGTTGTTTCCCGAAAATGTACATCTCCACAATTGGTTGGATATGGCTAAAGAGCGTATTGCCTTTCAAGGATTGCCAGCTCGAATCTGCTGGATCGGTCTTGGAGATCGCCATCGCGCTGGATTGGCTTTTAATGCAATGGTCGCGTCTGGCGAATTGAAGGCTCCGGTCGTGATTGGCCGCGACCATTTGGATTCTGGTTCCGTAGCGTCGCCCAATCGCGAAACCGAAGCGATGCTCGACGGCTCTGATGCCGTCAGCGACTGGCCGCTGCTAAACGCGCTTGTCAACACTGCCTCAGGCGCTACGTGGGTCTCGTTGCATCACGGTGGCGGAGTAGGCATGGGCTATTCACAACACGCTGGTGTAGTGATCGTCGCCGATGGAACGACTGCTGCGGCCAAGCGATTGGAGCGTGTGCTTTGGAATGATCCAGCTAGCGGAGTATGGCGGCATGCAGACGCAGGTTATCAGTCTGCTATTGCCTGCGCGCGCGAGCACGGGTTGAACCTACCTGGAATTCTTGGGCCAAGCTAGATGAAGTTGCTAAGCTGCTCAGCAACTTAATCACAATCGCTGCCTAACTTTGTTCTGAAGCTAGATCTGATAGTTCGCTTCCGGCTTCAGTTCATCAGGCACACCGCCACGAACGCGAAGGTTGGGCTTTTCAAGAACGACAGTCGTGTTCGGTGCAACGCTGCTGGTTATCCATACGGAAGAACCAATGACGCTTCGCGTTCCGACGACGGTCTTGCCGCCAAGGATGGTTGCGTTGGCGTAGATAACGACGTAATCTTCGATCGTTGGATGTCGCTTCTGGCCGCGAATCAATTGTCCGTCGGCGTCGGTTGGGAAACTGAGAGCCCCAAGCGTAACGCCTTGATAGATTTTGCAGTACGCGCCGATCTCGCAAGTCTCGCCAATCACAACACCGGTCCCGTGATCAATGAAGAAATGATCTCCAATGGTGGCACCGGGGTGAATATCGATTCCCGTGCTACTGTGAGCTTGCTCGGTCATCATTCGAGGAATGAAAGGCACGCCCAGTCGTCGCAGTTCGTGCGCGAAGCGGTACGTGGTGATCGCTTCCAAGCCTGGGTAGCAAAAGATAATTTCATCACGGCCACTCACGGCTGGGTCACCATCAAAGGCGGCATCAACATCGGTAGCTAATACGCTTCTCAACCGCGGCAGTTGCTCAAGGAAGCGAATGGCAATCGCTTGACCTTTGGCTTCATAGTCGGTCTTGGTCTCGCAGTCACCGCCTCGATTGTTAATGCGATCATCGTGCTGGAGTGCTCGCGCGATCTGTGCGGTCAGTTTGTCGTGCAATCGATCGACTAGATCGCCGACATGGTACATCACGTTACCGCGATGCAAGCCTTCGCGACGACGATAGCCTGGATAGACAATGTCCTTCAAGTCGTCCAGGATCGATTCGATCACTTCATAATTTGGAAGTGGACAATGGCCCAGATGATTGATGCGATCATGCTCGGTATAAGTGGCTACGATGGTCGCGGTAAGCTTGGGCAGTTGCTCTTTGAGCCGAAAGTCAGAAGCCATGAAAGTTTCGCTCAGCAGGTGATGGATACGTCAACAACTAGAAATCATCCGTATCGATGGAAATCGACAGTCTGTGGTCTACCAATTCAATTCGCAATACGCAAGGCTACTAGTTCGCCCGTGACTCCCAGAGGCCTCATTTTACCCAGATTTGTTTTGGCGAGCATTGTCTCTAAAACAATGGAGTAACTGCGGAAAGTTTGACGATTCAAAGACAATCAGCGGCTGCTCAAGGTTCTGCTCAGGGTTTGCTGAAACCCTCAAGAAGCTAGCTAAAGCCACTGCATTTTGGGGTGGCACCTTCATGACAACTATTCCTGTCGGCCTTGCGGTCGCCTTGCCTGCTATTTCGAAAGCAGCAACAAGCGTCGTCAGCGGTGTTGGCCAGAGCTTTCAGACGCTCTTTGCCGATTCAGCCTCATCATCCTCCGCGTCCTCCAAGGTCCAAGCTGGAAGCCACGACCTCACGATTGGAGAACAGCTACAAGAGGTGGCTAGCGAGTTCCGGGCGTGGCTTTCCGCGCATGGCATCAATTCGCCCTTCGAGCTTGAAATGACCTCGAGTGCTACAGGGGCGTCGGACAGCATCGCCGTGCGCGGCTCGCAAGGTGCAGAGATTCAGCAGTTGTTGCAATCTAATTCCGGACAATTGGACAAGCTAAGACAACTTGCCAAGTCGATTCAGTCGGTTGCCGCCAGCTCGCTCGGTCGAGATACTGCCAAGATCACCATCACGGATCTCGACAGCAACCTTTCCTACTAGGATACTGTCCGGCTGTAGTCTTCGCGGAAATGCCGAAAGGGAAGCGTAGCTGTTACAAGATCCGTTCGACATCGCGCTTAGCTAGCCGCGGCAATGCGCCGGGATGGAGGAGGGGATGGCGAAGGATGAGGAGATATTGAACGAGCACAAAAGGGAAGCGGGACAGAATTTAGAGCCTGCCACCAACGCGGACTCGCCCTCTCTAGTCTCGTTGACATCAGTTCCCTTAGTGGGCGTTGCTGCCAACGCTGCGCTTGCGTGTGTCAAGATTCTTGCTGGCTTCTTCGGCAATTCATATGCGCTGATCGCGGATGGAATTGAATCGACGAGTGACATTGTCACGTCGTTGGTTGTTTGGGGTGGGTTAAAGGTGGCCGGTGCGCCGGCCAACGAACGACATCCTTACGGATACGGCAAAGCTGAGGCGCTCGCAGGGATAGTCGCTTCACTTGCTCTTCTTGCAGCCGCAAGCTTGATTGTCGTCCAAAGCATCCGCGAGATTCTTACGCCGCATCATCTTCCGCACTGGTCCACACTGCTGGTCTTAGTCCTTGTCGTAACTATCAAGATGTTACTCGCGCGTTGGGCGGGTGAGATTGGCAAGGATGCTGCGAGCACTTCGCTACAGGCCGACGCATGGCACCATCGGGCCGATGCGTTAACATCGATTGCAGCCTTCGTCGGTATTTCTATCGGACTAATTGGCGGTCCAGGTTACGAGCCCGCCGATGATTGGGCTGCCTTGATCGCCTGTGTTGTCATCGTACTCAGCGGGCTTAACCTGCTTGTGATGTCCGTTCGCGAGCTGCTCGACGCTGCGCCTGAAAAAGAGTTCGAAGAGAAGGTCCGCAGCCTAGCGTTGACCGTCGAGGGAGTGCTTGGACTGGACAAATGTCGGATTCGAAAAAGCGGAACAGCCTACTTCGTCGAGCTGCATGTGCTGGTCAACGGACAGGCCACTGTGCAAGCTGGTCATGACATTGGCGGAAAGGTTCGAAGCCTACTTCGCAATTCGTCGCTCCGTATCGCTGACGTGTTCATACATATCGAGCCGAGCCATGTTGAAACAGCAACAGCAACGAACTGACTTTAGATCGAAGGGCGTCTAAATCCGCGAGCCTAACGGCCTTGGGTTGGCGTTCCACCGTTGCAAATTCTGTTCGAGTTATGCACCACGTCAAATCGAAGTTGTGCTAAATTGTTGCCGTTTGGTTGGGCGGTAGTAAGTCGATATCTCGGCCGAAAGTTGCACGATTCTGACCGTCGAACTAACATCGGTCCATCTGTACGTGGCTCGGCTTTAACGTCTCTAACTTTTTCCACAGAGAGTTCGCTTTACGATGCGAAGGCAATTTCGTTCGCTTGTTTCGTTGAATGGTTCATTGATCGCTCTACTGTTGATCTCGCCGATGCGAGCCGACGACAAAGCGGCGACGGCTAAGCCAGTGTTTGAAAACGGTGAAGCGCAGATTGTGGAAGGCTTCAAGAAGAATTGGGTTCAGCACGATCTGTTCGTGGAAACCACTTTCGATTCCGACGCGGATGGCAAGCCGGATCGCATGCACGTCTCGGTGACTCGACCTCAGCAAACCGACACTGAAGGCCTAAAGGTTCCGGTGGTCTATCAGTCTAGTCCCTACTATTCTGGCATGGGTTCGAATGATCCGAAGTACATGTGGAATCCAAGGCAGGCTGTCGGAGCGGAAGCCCCGAAACACGAAGAGCCACCGGCGATCAAGCAACAAGAGCGACGAACGGTTCTCTCGCGCGAGCATTTGAAAGAGTGGGTGCCGCGTGGATTTGCCGTGGTACATTCAAGCTCGCCGGGAACGGGCCTTTCGCAAGGCTGTCCAACAATCGGAGCTCCCAATGAATCGTTGGCTCCAAAGGCTGTGATCGATTGGTTGTGTGGTCGAGCAAAGGGATACACTTCCGCGGACGGGACCGAAGAGGTCAAGGCGACTTGGTGTACTGGCAAAGTTGGCATGACGGGTACTTCATACAACGGCACGCTTTGCTTGGCCGCAGCGACTACCGGCGTGGAAGGGCTGGAGGTGATCATCCCCGTGGCACCCAACACTTCGTACTATCACTACTATCGCTCACACGGACTTGTTCGACATCCGGGTGGCTACATGGGCGAAGATATCGACGTCTTGTATGACTTTGTGAATAGCGGACCGACCGAAAAACGAGACTATTGCAACTGCGAAGTTCGTGACAAAGAGCTGTTGGAGAAGTTGGATCGCAAGTCGGGCAATTACAACAGCTTTTGGCAAGGTCGCGATTACTTGAATCAAATGGGACCGATGAAAGCCGCGATGCTCATGTCGCATGGCTTTAACGACTGGAACGTAATGCCTGAACATAGCATTCGGATCTTCGAAGCGGCTAAAGCCAAGGGATTGCCAACGCAGTTGTACATGCACCAAGGCGGTCACGGTGGACAACCGCCACTTAGCCAAATGAACCGTTGGTTCACGAAGTATCTTTATGATGTCGACAACGGAGTTGAAAAGGAATCGCAGTCTTGGATCGTTCGCGAATCGGCTAAGAGAAGCGAACCGACTGCCTACGCAGCCTATCCACACCCAGATTCTAAGCCCGTCAGGATGAAGGTTTCGGCGCGAGATTTCACGAAGGGTAATTTGCTCACTGAAGCACAAGCATCAACAATGTCGCTGTCGCAATCGCCCATGACGATTATCGATGACTATAACTTCTCTGCGGCCGCTTTGTGCAAGGCAGAAGAGTCGAAGAATCGACTACTGTTTGCCACGGACACGCTGAAGTCAGCCGTGCATCTTTCAGGCACCGCTAAAATCAAGATTCGATTGGCCTGTGATCGTCCGGCAGCAAATCTCTCCGTTTGGTTGGTCGCATTGCCGTGGACCGATAGCAAGTCGATCAACGACGACATCATCACCCGCGGATGGGCCGACCCTCAGAACTATCGGTCCATTACCGAAGACGAGCCGATGAAGCCCGGCGAGTTTCGCGATGTCGAGTTCACGTTGCAACCTGACGACCAAGTCATCCCAGCCGGCTCGCAGATCGGATTGTTGATCTTCTCAAGCGATCGCGACTTCACGCTTTGGCCCGATCCAGGCACACAGCTCACCATCGATCTTGCCGAGACTACTTTAACTCTGCCGGTGGTCGGTGGAACAGAAGCCATGCAAGCTGCGGTTAGCAACTAATCCCAACTAACGCAGCGCTTTGCCGTGTGAGTGCATTAGTCAACAGAAGGCCTATGCCGCGACTTGCTTACGACGAAGCTCTTCAAGTTCGTCGCGCACTTGACCTTCCAGAAAATCGCATAGACCGTTGAGCGCTCGAGCTGCGGCGGCTCCGTCGATGACCCGATGATCACATTGTAGAGTTACCAGGCATCGTCCATCGGCTTCCATCGGTCCAAAGGAGAAGCTGGATGTCATGATGCATGGATGCAATCGGTTTGTGACGCCCTGGCCTGCTAGCGCGCTGATGCTTCCTGTCCCCATACGTCGCGGTCGATTCTTGTAGTCAACATCCATTCGCCACCACCACGCGATTCGTCGAACCAGCGTCGGCAGCTTGGCTCCACGCCATTGTGATCGATAGATCTTTGAAGGATCATCGCTTTGAAAACTCTCGATGTCAGCTTGGATTGCGGTGAGTGATCGTTTGTCAGGTGAGTGGATTCTGCCAAAGAATAGACGCTCGCCGTCTGGCATCTGTCGATTGACGGACAGTGACAAGATGCAATCGGGGCTGGTGTACACGCGTGGCCAAGGCCATGCCACATAGATTTCTCGAAGTTGCGAGTGTTCGCGAGAAGCAAGTCCGTACGCGCGAGCAAATATCGCGGTCCACGAAACGCGGCTCGTCGACCTAGCCCGTAGATCGGCTAGAGCTCGAACATCGACATACCGCTCGACAGGGAATGAAGGCACCTTCGCCGCATAGCGCACCACGTCCAATACGATCGCTCGCTGACGTCCTATTGCTCTAGTTGTTCCATCCATGCGACTGACCTATCCGTTTAAATCATGTCCCTCGCTGACGCATCGGGTTGTGAAAGTTCATTTAAGTCACGTCCCTCGCTGACGCGTCGGGTTGTGATGCGTATTCCTAGCTAGCGCTGCAAGCTTCCAGCATTTTGCGGTTGATTAGCTAACATAGTTTTGCTGATCTGCGATTGGAATTGTTCGGGAGTCATATACCCATCGAACCGTCCGATAAACTCGCGACGCGGCGAGAAGACGATCACGCTTGGAAAGCCTTTAACTTTCATCGCTTCAATCGCTTCTTTGTTTTCCTCCAAAGTCAACTTCAGCGGAATCATTTCTTTCATGACTCGAGCCTTAGTGGCTGGATCTTGCCAAGTGTTCTTCTGCAACAAATCGCAGTAGTGACAGTTCTTAGAACGCACGTAGACCAAAATAGGTTTGCCGGTATTTTGTGACTGTATGGCCGCTTCGGTGGCACTTCGCAACCATGGAATTTCATTTGCTGCATCACCTGCCGCTGAACCCGCCGCGAAATTCGCGGCTGTCGACTGTGTTGCCGAAGCTTGTTGAATTCCCGATTGCGGACTTGGCTGCATGGTTTGCTGCTTTCCTTGCGCTGTACTTTGTGCAGCACCATGCGTTGTACTTTGCTTAGGCAACCCGGTGTTAACTTTGGGATTAGCCGGTTGCATGCCTCTGTTCGCGTTGGATTGATCAGAGGATTGTTGGCGAGCGGGTGACTGCTGAGCCTCAGTCGCATGGCTGAACAGCAACGAAATCGCGAAGGCGAATATGATTTTTCGAATCATCACGTTAGGAAAACCCTTTCTAAGCGACCTTGCGATCACTTCTGGATTGAAGCTCAGTTTCGCTTACTTCGACCAAGCGTCCATCTTGTACTTCGTAGATCACATCAGCCAACTCAAGCAGCTTTTCGCGGTGAGTGATGATGATCATCGTTCGCTTCCCGCGATGCTCGGCGAGCGACTGACGAATTAGTTGTTCACTGCGCATATCGATTTGACTGGTGGCTTCGTCCAGAATTAGAATTTCAGGATCACGAAGAAGCGCGCGAGCCAGTGCGATACGTTGACGCTGACCACCACTTAACTTCTGACCATTGACGCCGACCACAGTATCGTATTTTGCACTCAAGGCTGTCTCGATAAACTCGGCTGCATGAGCTTCTTCGGCTGCCTGCCGAACGTCATCAGGTGAGGCATCCGGTTTTCCGTAGCGAATGTTGTAAGCTACCGAGTCATTGAACAACTCAGTCTGCTGGTTCACCAAAGCTATCTTGGATCGAATGTCGCTGACAGTTGCCTCGCGAAACTCAACTCCATCCATGGAGATCGAACCAGCCAGCGGGTCATAGAACCGGCATAAGAGGTTAATCAGCGTCGACTTACCACTACCGTTGTGACCAACAATGGCGACTGTCTTGCCGAATGGAATTTGTAAGGATACATCGTGTAAAATCACATGGTCAGGTCGATAACCAAAGTCAACATTCTTCAGAGTCAATAGTTCATGTCGTTTAGGCAAAGCTCTAGGAGTTTGTGGATCGCGAATGGCGGACGGTTGGTCGATCATCTTGTAGATCGATTCCGAAGCTACGATGCCTGTATAGACTTGCGAGTAGACCGCGGACAGTCGACGCAGTGGATCACTCGCTCCAATCAACATGCCGAAGAAGACGAGCAGAGCTGAAACACTCAGCGGTTCAGCACAAATCGTGATTCCGAGAAGTGTCGTTTGTTGATTGAGTACAAGATAGGCACCTCCGATAATCGTAGTGCCCAGCATGCCTACTCCTAGAAACTCGATCACCGGCTTGCTCAATGAAGCCAAGACAATACAACGAAGTCCATACTTACGAGCGATCAAGGTCGACTTGGCGAAGCGATCCTCTTCGTGGTGCTCCATTTGGTAGGCTTGAATCGTTTGCACATTGCCCAACGACTCGACCATGACCGCGTGATAATCGGAGACTCGGCTAAGTACGCGTCGAGTGTTCGAACGGATCTTTCGTGTGATCATGTAGAGGAATCCGCCCAGCAGCGGAGCCACAAAAAGGCTCATCAGCAACAATCTCGGACAGATCCAGGCTGCTCCGATCAAGCAGGACAACAACTTCAGCGGCTCGCGAATGGCGGCTCCGAACGTTGCTAACATGCCTGTACAAACCAAGTCGGTTGTATGCGTAATTTGCGATTGAAACGTACTGGCACCATGCTTGGAAAACTCGGCACGATCTAAGTGGATCGCTCGATTGAACAGTTGCTGCCGAATGTCGCGTGCTAAGTCCAGTGCGACTCGGCCTACCAGAGCTTCGCTAATGATGGTGAAGACATGCTTAACGATCGTCGACACCATCAAGACTACCACGATCATTACGATAGTCTTAAAGGGGTCCAGCGGTACAAACTTTTGTACCCAGGGATAGGCCTTGGTGTACGCATCGAAACGGCTAATAGAGAAGTTCAACTCGGTTTGCGTATCGCGAAGCTCTTGCTGAAGTGACTTAAGCGACTTAGTGTCAACTGTTACTTCAATCTTTGCATTGATCTCGCTCTGCTTCGTTTCCAGTTCGGCGATTCGTGTTTGCTGAGAGTCCAACTGCTCTTGGAACCAAGTATCCACCGACTTGCCGCGGATGGTCACTTCGAGAATTGGATAGAAGGCACCGATGTTAGCGCCCCAAAGTGCAGCAACAGCGATTGAACATACCGACGCAAAGAGAAGCGAAGGCCAATATTTCTTGGCGTCTCGAAGGGATCTTACGAAGTTCTTCATGAAGTTAGCTTTGGATGAGTCCATTCATCGGAGCATTTGCACTGTTCAATGCTCACCACCAGAGTTAGCTAATTGACGCGTATCTGGAGTTTTGACTAATCGGAGAGCCGCTTGCGGTCGTGTTGTTTTTGACTACGACAATCACCAAGTCATCGTGACTTGATACGAACCCTCCTGGCGGATTGTGAAGGAATCCACCTCGAAAGTCCAGGGCAATCCGGCCATGCCATGCAGTTCGTTGCTAGCAAATAGACTCATGATTCTGTCGCATCGAACGCTTTTTGAAACCGCGTTTTTCTGGGATTTCGGGCCGAGAGACTAGCAATTTGCCTAGGTTAGCGGACTGGGCTTCGCCCCTAAATCAAGAAGCGTAACTTCAAAACTCGCGACTGCGGTTCAAGAAAGAACCAGTCCTCGCCTGACAAACTAGCCGCATTTACAGATTACGAGAAAATCGACCTTCGTCGCGTGGGATAAGTCGGAAACGCTGGACGAAGCCTGGAAGTTTGCCAGAATTGTTGCTCGAAATATCACCAGTTTTCCGGCGGATTCAGACTTCGCCAACAATAGACACAGAGAAATAGAGATGATCGCTTTTCCGAAGAACCCATCACCCATCGTTCGAACGCTCGTGCGAGTTGTCATTTGCGTGCTCGCAATCCTCACACTCTCGACCAGTTCATCGCAGCTTGTCGCTCAAGCGATTCCCGAAAACGACTATCGATTCGGTGCTGTGACGTGGATGCAACGCTCGGCCGAGTATCGCTTGTTGACCGAACAAACCTACCGATACGCGTTATCGCAAGTTGCGGTTGGAGTTCATGATCGCAAGTGGACGGCCGACGAAGTACAACTGGCCGAAGGCGGTTACGAAAGCAAGAAACCAGCCGTGATTTTGGATCTCGACGAGACGGTGCTCGACAACTCGGCCTTTAATGCGCGAAACATCATTAACAACCAATTGTTTACCAGCGCCAATTGGAATGCATGGTGCCAGGAAGGCAAGGCCAAGGCTATTCCGGGCGCGTTGGATTTCGTCCGCGGAGCGCAAGGTCTAGGCGTTGCCGTATTCTTCTTGACCAACCGCGAAGACGTAGTCAAAACAGCCACTGTTGAGAACCTTAAACAATTAGGGTTCGATGCGACTGAAGAGAATGTTCTGACTCAAAACAAGAAAGAAGGACGAGGTGACGACAAGCTATCGCGACGCGCGGCAATTGCCAAGGAACATCGGATCGTTTTGTTGATCGGCGATAGCATGGGCGACTTGTGCGATGGCATGGACGAAAAGAATTTCGAAAAACGTAACGAGGTCGCAGCGGCTAAAGTGAGCCTCTTGGGAACTCGTTGGATCATGTTGCCCAATCCATCGTATGGCGGTTGGCAACGCGCTCTCCCCAAAGGTGCCGAAGCGTTAGAGACAAGTGAAACGAAGTAAATTCGTAGGGTGCGGTTGAGGCACGAAACCCACCATGTATTCACCTACTGCTCATCGCTAACCTTACGCCATTGTTGTTGCACTGGATCGAAGCCTGCCGGGAACTTGGTCTGAGCATTGTAGGTTGGCGGCTGCTTGAAATAGCAAGTCTCCAAGTCGGTACTAGCAATTCCCGTAAGGTCCGCGCCGTTGAGCTTCGCGCCGTTTAGATTAACGCGTTGAAAACTGCCTACCAAAACAGCATCCACTAGCGTTGCTTCTTCAAAGGACGCCTGTTGAAAAGAGGCCGGGCCTCCAAAGAGCTTTGCGCGGGTCAGATTCGACTTTACAAACGAGGCTGCTTGGAAAGAAGCTGAGCCTCCGACTAACGTCGCGCCTTGCAAATTCGCTCCATCGAAGCGAGCTTCCTGAAAAGAACTGCCTCCGCCGCTGAGCGACGCATCGCGCAGATTGCAGTCAGCAAAGGACGCTCGCTGAAATGCGTTGGAATTACTGGAGATCGTCATCGAAGCGAGATTCGTGCCTTCCAGCCCCGCTTGCCAGAATGATCGCGTCTCATCTGGCGTAACTCCCTTTCGTAGGCGTTGCAGTTCGTCGGTCTTTCGCCGCAATTCTTGTTCGGCATACTCGACTCTCTTGTACATAAGGTTACGGTCAAGTTGAGCGCGGCGGACAGTGTTGTACCAGCCGAAGAGAATAGCCACGATGAACAGCAACACAAACAGCGAGCGAGTGGAGTACTTGGGTAACTTCGACAACTGCTAGATCCTTTCGATTCAAGTTTCGAGCAAGACCTTGTTTCGCCGGGCAATTAATAGACGGGCCTTTGCTCGACAGAGCTTTTTTTTCGACAGACCTTTGTTCACACAATCAGTCTAGTAAAATCTTGCGGGGTCGTGAACAGAAATAGAGCACATCGGGTAGCGTCAATTGTCCAAACAGCATCACATCTTCGTTTATGGAACGCTCAAGCGCGGTCAATGTCGCGAGCAGTGTTGGCCTGTGCCTCCGATTAGCGTGGTTGCGGCATGGACGCTGGGGACAGTTTACGATCTAGGTCCCTATCCAGCGATGATTGCGGGCAGTTCGCGAATTGCCGGGCAGCTTTGGACCTACCCCGAGTCGCAAATCGACGAGGTACGCAAAGTGCTCGATTGTATCGAAGTTACCAATCAGCCTGGATATCCCAATGAATACGATCGAGTCGAGATTGAGGTCCACTTGCTCGACGGCTCCCAGTTGCTCGCCGAAACCTATCTATTCTCTCGTCCAGCGGAACTTAGGAAAATTGGCAGGCTTGTCCCGAGTTCTTTGACGTTGGAGCAAGCTGAATATGTGATTTGGCCGCAATCCAGCCAGTGGCTTGAAGCAATCTAACAGACTTCGACCGCCGCAAATACTCGCGGCAAGAAAAATCGAGTCAGGGGGTTTACGCGGCCAGTCGGAGAAGATAATCTTCTAAACAGTCGCGGTGTGTAAGAAGCTTCGCGACCCAATAGCAGTGTTTGGTGAATCTGCAGCCATGCTTGGCATGCAGAGATAACAGGGAACACCGGTGACAAATCCGGGACGGCCCAGCCGCTGTGAGTTGCACGGGATTTGCGATGCAAATCGCCTGAGAAAGACCTCTTCTAGATAGCTCTCGAAGTGCCATTGTTCAGTAGATGAACGAGAAGGCAGTGGGTTTTTCAATGCAACAAGTCAGAAGACCTACCAAATGCACGGAAGATTGATGCCTTCTAGGGTGAGGCTGATCTTCGCTAGTTTTTGAACGCATTCGGTTCATCATTTCAAGTATGGCTCGTGCGCCCATTGTGCGTGATTGCGCCTGAAATGTTACCTCCGTAAGCGTTCGTACATAGCCATTTAAATGTTCGTCGCTTTTGGAGGTCCGTCATGCACCGAAGTGATTCCGTGCGCCGTTGCGCAGCGTTCACGCTGGTTGAATTGTTGGTTGTCATCGCAATCATCGGCATCCTGGTTGGACTTTTGCTACCCGCAGTTCAAGCCGCTCGTGAGGCCGCGCGACGCATGCAGTGCGCGAACAACCTCAAGCAAATTGGTCTGGGCTTACTGAACTACGAAAGCGCTTACAGGCGTTATCCGAAGGGCGGGGCAGGAGCTGTTAGTCTGACCAATCCAACTACTATCGCGCGGATGCGACTTTCTTGGGGCGCAGCGATCCTTCCATTCATTGAAGAAAGTAACATCTACGATCAGATCGATCTGAGGTTGCCTTACATTCATCCAAACAACTTTGCTGCCGGACGAACGACGGTTAAGACATACCTCTGCCCGACATCGCCAAAACAAGAACTGCTTCGTCCAAACGGCGATGCCCTTAGTGCTCCCGAACTCTACGCGAGGACCGACTATGGCGGGAACTATGGCGAGCGAAGTTTGCGGTGCCATCCACAAAACTGTCAGAACAATTATCAAACGGGCGGTGGCGGCCGCGGAACGCTGATGCTAGGAACCGATCAAGAC
>CAYWNG010000050.1:0-661 GCA_964458685.1 uncultured Pirellulaceae bacterium | reverse complement strand
ATATCACCGACGGCATGTCCAACACAGTTATGGTCGGTGAAGCCCCTGAAGGATTGCATTCCATTTGGATCGGTCACAAGAACGTCTTCGATCAGAGCGTTCCGCTAGACGCTCGTGCCAGCGATGCTTCGACGTGGCAACCTTGTTTGACGCCATTCAAAAGCATGCAGGGAAACTTTTGTGACTTTGGCCAAGAGTTTCATAGCTACCACCCCGGCGGCAGCAATTTTGCAATCGCCGATGGTTCTACGCACTTCCTAGCGAATCAAACCGATTTCAAAGTCTTCGCCGCCATGCTTTCACGCAGTGGTGGAGAGGTTGTTGGAAGTTGGGAATAGTCATTTAAAAACATCAACATGATCTTCATCAGAGAAATTAGCCTCGCGGGAGAAAGTCCGTTGCTTACAAGATTGTCGTTCAACTTTACCGCCTTTTGTATCGCTCTTTTTTGTTTCGCGCATGGCGGTTCAACAGCACTAGCAGATATTGTCATTGACTTCAGCGATAAGAGTCTTGCACCAAACAGCTTTTACAATGGCGGACCAACTACCAACACCAATGGTTGGTCGAGCGGTACAGTTCAGTTCGGGAACAGTTACAACTCGAGCTTCGGTGGTTTTTGGAATGGCTTTTCCTATTCCAATGTCAACAATCCAGCAAA
>CAYWNG010000049.1:0-18868 GCA_964458685.1 uncultured Pirellulaceae bacterium | reverse complement strand
GTGAATTGCACTTTCGATCGGATCAGCTTTGGCTGTCGCTTCAAGAAATCCAGCATCTAGACTACGCAGTAAATCTCGTCGCCGCCCGATTTGATCTGGCGATCGGGGCGAAGACTTCAAGTTGGCAATTGGGTCTCCCGTCGGCGCGAAGGTTGATCCTTGATAAGCGGCTGGTAAAAATCCACTGGCGAAGTTATCCAAGCCGCCGGGCGGAGTTAGTCCACCGTTGATCACTACATAACCAGGAAGCTCTTGCGATTGTGAACCTAACCCATAAACAACCCAAGCTCCCATGCTCGGTCGACCAACAATTCCTAGCCCAGTGTGAAGGAAGTAATTCGCGCTGGTGTGTTCAGAGAACTTGCTGGTCATTGATTTAACAACGCACAACTTGTCCGCGTGTTTGGCAATGTTGGGGAAAAGGTCGCTGACCCAAAGGCCGCTTTGACCGTACTGTTGGAATTGCCAGGGTGAACCCATCGTAGAACCGTTGTTGTCAAACTGAGTCGGCTCCATCTTCATCGGGAACGGCTTGCCATGCAGTTTGGTCAGTTCGGGCTTGGGATCAAACGTGTCCATTTGAGCCGGCCCGCCATCCATGTACAGGAATATGACGTTCTTGGCTTTGGGCGTGTGGTGGAAGCGGTCCAGAATGCCATGAGGAGCATCGTCATTACGATTCGCTGCGGTGGTTGGACCGTCGGCACAGATCTGCTCATGAAGCAATAAACTAAGGGCGGTTGCACCAAAGCCCAAGCTGCATCGCTGAAGGAAATGCCGCCTCAGAGGGGGTGTTGTCGCTGGGTAGTAAAGGTTCATGAGATCCCTCGATCTAGCTTCGAAACTGGTATTTCAAGCTAATTTGTAATGCTTTTGACGGAATTAAGCTCCAGCCAAAGAACTTGCTGGCTGCAGTTTCATCCAACTTCTAGTGTACTAATATCACGGACCGAATTTAAGCTTAGGAGAATTCCCGACTTGCACAGTAATGGGGATTCAGACAACAATATTAGTTCCCGCCGGTATTCGGTGCTCGGTGCAGACGGAGATGGCCAAAGGATTTGGTCGTTGAGTTTCTCGAACAGTCTGCACCAAGGTTGTTAGTTGGCAATGTTGAATCGCCAACGATGATCTTTTGCACCTTCACCTCCCACCTCACTTAAAACTCAAGGGTCACACCATGCTAACCATCTTTGGTAAGTCTGGTCGATATTGCGATGGCTTGTCGCGCCGTAGCTTCCTCACCATCGGCGGCTTGACGCTAGGAGCCTTCGGATTGCCTAGCTTGAGCTTAGCCAACCTGCTGCGATCCGAATCGAAGTCGCCTCGCAAAGGCAAGTTGGGCCACAAAGCGGTCATTAACGTTTTCTTAGCTGGTGGACCTCCCCATCAAGACATGTGGGAAATCAAGACCGAAGCGCCCAGCGAAATTCGCGGCGAGTTCCGGCCAATCCCGACCAATGTCGCTGGCATCCAGATCTGTGAAGTCTTTCCGCAGCTTGCCAGCATGATGGATAAAGCCGTCGTGCTTCGATCGATCGTTGGACTAAAAGACCGCCACGACTCGTTCCAATGCATGAGCGGTTGGTTGAGCAACGATCTGCGAGTCCTGGGCGGGCGACCAAGCATCGGCTCAGCACTTGCCAAACTGCAAGGTCCCGTCGATCCAGCGGTGCCTGCCTTCGTCGGACTGGCAGCTAAGACTCAGCATATGCCGTGGAGCGATCCTGGCATCTCGGGCTTCCTCGGACCAACCTACGGTCCGTTCAAGCCAGACGGGCCAGGCATGGAGAATATGAAGCTGGGTGACATCAGCCTCCAACGCTTGCAAGATCGTCGCCAATTGTTGACTAGCATCGATAGCCTTCGTCGAGATATCGATAAGAGCGGTGCGATGGAAGGCATGGACTCGTTTGGCCAGCGCGCCGTGGATGTGCTCACCAGCAGCAAGCTTGTCGATGCTTTAGATCTGTCAAAGGAAGATCCAAAAATCGTTGCTCGCTACGGCGATGGCAAACCCTACAAGTATCAATACGACGGTGCTCCTACCTGCAACGAACATTTGCTGATCGCTCGTCGATTGGTCGAAGCCGGCGCGCGATGCGTAAGCCTGAGCTTTGGTCGTTGGGACAGCCATGGACAGAACTTTGATCTCGTACGCGACCACGGTGCTAAGCTCGATCAATGCCTGAGCGCATTGATCGAGGACCTGCATGTCCGCGGGATCCTGGATGACGTGACTGTTATTGCTTGGGGTGAATTCGGACGAACTCCAAAGATTAATCCCGGAGCTGGTCGCGATCACTGGGCGCCTGTCAGTTGTGCGTTTCTCGCTGGCGGTGGCATGAAGACTGGTCAAGCCATCGGTGCAACTAATCGCTTAGGTGAATACGCGGCTGAACGCCCCGTCGATGTGCAAGAGGTTTTGTCAACGCTCTACCATAACTTGGGTATCGACACTGCCACCCAGACAGTTACGGACCCCACTGGACGACCACAGTATTTAGTCGAAGCCAACCCCATCGCAGAACTGATTTAAATGATGTATCGATGGCTCCTTCCCGCCTGCTTGCTACTCCTTAGCAACGCCACACTTCCCGCCTCTGAATTAACGATCGCCTTACCGCAAGGTTCCAACGCAGTTTTGCTGCGCGGAACGGATGCGCGATGGCAGTTAGTCGTGAGTCGAATCGAAGACAATCAAAAAGCGAGTGATGTAACTCGCACTACGAAGTTTCGTATCGAACCAGCGATCGCTGAGATCGATGCGACAGGTTACGTCAAGCCTCTCAGTAACGGCACGGCGGTGCTTTCCGCCGATGTGGATGGTCTGCATTGCCAAGTTCCACTGGAAGTCATCGGCATGGATCAGATCCAGCCAGTCGCCTTCCATAACCAAGTCATACCTATCTTTACGAAGTACGGCTGCAACGGTGGTGGTTGCCATGGCAAAGCGGCTGGACAAGCTGGATTCAAGCTTTCCTTGTTGGGTTTCGAGCCCGATGACGATTACGAACGCTTGGTGATGGAGTCGCGGGGAAGACGATTGTTTCCAGCGATTCCCGATCAGAGTTTGCTACTGCTCAAAGCGATCAACGAATCGCCTCACGGTGGCGGGCAACGTTTGGAGAAGGACTCGCACGAGTATCGTGTACTTCGTCGCTGGATCGCCAGTGGTATGCCTTTGGGCAATGGCAAAGATCGACAAGTCGAACGCATTGAAATCACTCCGACAGCTAGACAAATTCAACGCGATGCGACTCAGCAGCTTTCCTTGATCGCCCGCTACTCCGATGGCACATTCGAAGATATCACACGCACGGCCCAGTTCGAGTCGAATAACAACGACTTGGCGACAGTGGACGAGCGTGGCTTTGTTCAGATTGGACGACAATCCGGCGACGTTGCGATCATGGCTCGCTATCAAGGCAACGTGGCGGTCTTCCGCGCGAGCGTTCCCTTGGGCGTGAATGTCGATTCCTTCCCGCCGACAAGGAACATTGTTGACGAAGCTGTTTTCGCTAAGCTGAAAACACTAGGCATTCCGCCGAGCAAACAGTGTGACGATTCAACCTACTTGCGGCGAGTCACGGTCGATATCTGCGGTCGCTTGCCAACGATCGACGAGACTCAGAAGTACTTGGCTTCGACAGATCCCAACAAAGCCGACCAGCTTGTCGATCGCTTGCTGGCTAGCGAAGACTACGCTCATTACTTTGCCAGAAAGTGGGTGCTCATCCTCCGCAACAAACGCGACTCGGTCGGTGAACAACTGGGCTCCTTTGCTTTCCACAACTGGCTGAAAGAGAGTTTTCACGAAAACAAGTCTTACGACAAGTTCGTTCGTGAACTCCTGACGGCATCAGGATCGCTCGAATCCAGTCCGCCGCTTGCTTGGTGGCGTGAAGTTCCCGACACGGAAGCTCGCGTCGAAGATTCAGCGCAGTTATTCCTGGGCCAACGTTTGCAGTGCGCACGATGTCACCACCATCCGTTTGAAAAGTGGAGTCAGTCGGACTACTACCAGATGGCCGCGTTCTTTTCGACGGTGACTCGCAAAGAGGGGCCTACTCCGGAGAATCCGCACTTTGTAACTCGCGTTGCTACAGCCAGCGCCGCGCATCCAAAGTCGGGTAAGCAATTGATGCCTACTGGATTGGACGCTCCCCCGGCCGCTCTTCAAGCAGCCGATGATCCGCGAAACGAGTTGGTCAATTGGATGGTCCATCCTTCCAATCAGTTCTTTGCCAAGTCGCTGGTCAATCGATACTGGAAGCACTTCATGGCTACCGGGTTGGTCGAACCCGAAGACGATCTTCGCGTGACTAATCCAGCCAGCAATCAGGAATTGATGGACGGTTTGGCAGCTCATTTTGTTCAGTCGGGTTACGACCTCAAGCAACTGATCCGCACAATTTGTACGTCCAGCGTTTATCGCTTAAGCTCTGACGCCAACGAGCATAACTTGGGCGATTCGAGCTCGTATTCGCGATACTATCCGAAGCGGTTGCAAGCTGAGGTGCTGTTGGATGCGATCGATTCAACGGTAATGACCGAGACCAACTTTGATGCGATGCCCAAAGGCACGCGAGCGGTTCAGTTGCCCGACACCGGCTTTGCTTCATACTTCCTAGATACGTTTGGAAGACCTGCCGGGGCTACGTCCTGCGAGTGCGAGCGATTGAATGAGGCCACGTTGGCGCAGAGTCTACATCTGTTGAACTCGAAGGAGATTCAAGCCAAGCTGGTTAGCGACGCTGGCCGCGCGGCTGCGATGAATGCAAGTTCGCAGCCTATTCCTGAACTGATCAACGAACTCTACTTGGCCGCGCTCAGTCGCCCAGCCACACCAGCCGAAATTGAAACCACTAGCAAATACCTTAGCGAACGCTCCGACAAAAAACGACAGGCACTGGAAGACATCGTTTGGGCGATCATCAACAGCAAAGAGTTTTTGTTCAATCACTAGTTCGTATTCGAAAGTCTCCCAAGCTTGACGGCTTCAGTCGCCAGGCTTGCAGTTCCCAAAGCAGCCGGCAGTTTTGTATTGCCGTTTTGCTTTGGATACCCTCGTCGCCAGCGCCTGTGTCCCACCGTTAGCATCCTACCGTTAGTGTCCCGCCATGATTTCTGATCTCCGCCGATGTTGCGAGCGTTTGCTGCTTGCGCCGCTACTGCTGATTCTCGCATTCCGTGCGGCTGAACTGCCTGCGCAGCTTCCCACTCCTGAAATCACTACGCTATCGCGACAAGTCGCAAGCGTTGGGACGACTGTTGATGTGACCGTGCAAGGAGCAAGACTGGACGAACTTTCCAGCGTTATCTTCAGCGGCTTTAACGGAGATGCCTTGCCAATTAAGGCTACGCCTAAGGTAGCGCCGGCTCAGCCTTTGCGCGAAGAAGTGGAAACCACGAACGTCGTCGAAGTAACCACAGAAGCTAGCTTGCCAACAGGTTTGGTCGAACTTCGCTCGAAAGGCCGTTTGGGGATCAGCAATCCGCGCAGCTTTCTTTTCACGGCCATGCCGGTCGACTTGCCCACGGGCGATCATTCAAACTTTGCAACTGCTTATGCTTTGAAGCCAGATCACTTGATCAACGAACGCATCGCCGCTCGGGCTGCGAACATCTATCGCATACAGGTTCAGGCAGGCCAACGCATTCGCTGTGTGGCTTATTCGAAGCAGCTCGATTCGCAAGCCGATCTGAATCTACGACTGCTTGATCCTGCGCAAAGCCAAGTCGCTAGTTCGCGCACCAACGGTATGTGGCCTGCTGAAGTAGTGTGGAGCAACACTGCTGGGGCCACGCAGGAAATGTTCTTGGAAGTTCGAGACCTGTTGTACCGTGGCGGCGATGGTTTTCATTTTGTGTTGGAAGCTCGCGTTGAAGCGAGCGATAGTCCAGCTACTTCAATGCACTTAGATACGTTGCTTCGTCCACGTATCGAACTACCGCTGCAACCCAACAAGTTTTCGCAGCCTGCTGGCCTTACTCTCGTCCAACGTGGTTGGACTACTTCAGTCCCGATTCCAACAGCGACTGTTGAACAGCTTCCCGTACGAATCCAGGGCGATTTGCAAGAGTCTCGCTCGATTCAATTTGCGGCGCAGAAAGATCAGCTCTTGAGCTTTGAAGTTCTATCGGCCGCGCTGGATCAGTTAACCGATCCGGCAATCGTGATTTACAAAGTCGTACCGCCCGCGAACAACGCACAGGGAGCCACTCAAGGAGCGACAGCAACCTTTCAACAGCTTGCCGAACAGGATGACGCAGCTGCAGTTGGCACTCCCGCGGTCCGAGTGCGACGGTTAGATCCGCAACTTGTTTGGAAAGCTCCCGAAGCTGCGACGTACCAATTGAAACTGATCGATCGTCAAACGGGCCAGCGTCCCGCGGATTCACGGGGCTTCTTGTTGGAAATTCGCGCAGCTCAACCAGACTTCGCTTTGATTGCTCATGATCCGTTTCCAACCAACAATCCTGCAACGTCCAAGCCGTTCGGCATGCAGTTGATGCGCAATGGATCAGCTCAGATTCATGTGAGCGTCGTTCGATACGATGGGTTTGCTGGAAGTATCGAATTGCAAGTCGAAGGGTTGCCCGCGAGCTGCAAGTGTCCGCCGGTGATTGTGCCCGCTGGTGGCGTTGAGGCCGATCTGGTGATTCAAGGTGCTGCCGATGCCGAAACGGGACTAGCCAGCCTAGCGATCGTCGGCTCAAGCAAAATTGGCGAGCAGCCGGTAACGCGACGAGCAACCTTTGCGGCGATCAGCGCGGCGGCTACCCCGACGTACAACGCAATCACTTCACGCCGCAGTAGCCGATTGAGCCTGCCGATAGAAAGTTTGGATACGGCTCCCTTGCAAGTACAATTGGGGGATGGCAACGTCTTGGAAGTCAAAGCCGGCGGAAAGTTGAATCTTCCCGTGAAGTTGGTACGTCAAGCTGGAAGTGCCGCCGAATGTACGTTGAGGCCTCAGGCTTTGCCGCCCAAAGTTGGCCTCGGTGAGTTCAAGATTGCGGGCGATAAGGTGGATGCCAGTCCCGAGTTAAACGTTCCCGCCGACGCACCACCAGGCGAGTACACCTTTTGGTTGCAAACCGAAACGAAGGTCAAATGGCGAGCGAACCCGCAAGCATTGACTCGTGAGGAAGCTTATCAAGCCAAGCTGAAAAGCGCGCTCGAGGCCAACGCGACTGGCGATACTCCTAAACCACAAATCGAAGCGGCCGTTGCCAAGGCGGCTGCGAGAGTTGAAGAGCTCAAGAAGCAAACTGTTGAAGCTGAGTACACCCTATTCCTGCCCTCCAATCCAGTTCGTATTCGCATCCTGCCTAAAGATTGATTTCATCATGAACACGACGCATTTATCCATAATTCGGCAGCGATACTTTTGGCCTAACGTGATCTGGTCCAACGTGATCTGGTCCAAGTTGATCTGGCCCAACCTGATCATCCTGCTGTGTGCTGCAACGTGCCCGCTGGTCGCTCAAGAGCCTGCCAAGCCTGATGCCAATCCCGCACCAGCCAGTCCCGCAGCAGCCAGTCCCACGCAAGCGAACCCCGCGCAAGCCAATCCAACTCCTGCGGTCGATTATGGTAAGCAGATCGCTCCAATTTTCTCCAAGAACTGCGTGGCTTGCCACAATGCGAAAAAGGCCGAGGGTGGATTGAATCTGCAAACCTACGAAGCCTTGATGAAAGGCGGCGATAGCGGCGCTTCGGTAGTTGTCAGTGATGCGGCCGCAAGTAGCTTGCTGCAGCGTATTATCGACAACGATGATCCGATGCCTCCTGTGGGTAACGCTGTTGGCGCGAAGCGCTTGGACGAAACAGAGGTTGCTTTGGTACGATCGTGGATTGCAGCCGGAGCCGCTGCGCCAACTGCATCTGCTGCGAGTAAACTTCTCTGGCAACCCCTGCCCTCCTCTGTACATCCTATTAACGCTTTGGCGGCATCGAACGACGGTAACTATCTGGCGATGGGGCGAGGCAATCAAGCCTTCATCGTTCGCAATCCCGCGACCAGCTCGTTGGATCAAGCTTACGCGCTGGTCGACCCAGCCGTCGGGCAACTACTTCGCGCCTCGGCCGAGAATGTCGATCCCGCGACGCTCAACGCGGCTCACTTGGACATCGTTCAATCGGTAGCGTTTAGTCCGGACAGTTCGCGAGTCGCAGTTGGTGGCTACCGATCAGTCAAGATTTGGCGTCGCAATCTGAATGCGATCGAAGCCCTGCCAACAGGCATTACGTTTGGTCCAAATTCGCTGGTCGCATTGTCGCCCGATGGTAATCGATTGGCACTAAGCAGCGATGGCAAGCCAGCCGAGATCATTAACTTGCAAACCTCGCAATCGCTTCGCTTCCTCAACTCGCATGCGCAACCGGTGACTACCATCGCTTGGCTTGATGCAAACAGTTTGGCGAGTTGCGATTCAAGTGGTGCGTGGAAGTTGACGCGTGTCGATTCGAATAGCGTTCAAGCTATTGGTGGTGCCGGACTTCCTGTTGGCAAGAATGCACTTGTTCTGGGAGCGGACAAAATTCTGGTGGTCAGCAACGAGAGCAAGGTCGTGCTGCTGAGCATTAACGCGGCTGACCTTACATGCCAAGCGCGGGTCATCGAAGGAATTGACCAAGCTTTGACGTTGTCGGCGGGCTCGACTGGTCCAATTGCAGTTGGCTTGGCGAGTGGTGTGTGTCGATTAATCGCGAGAGATAGCTTTGCCACGGTTCGCGATATTGCCACTACTGGTCCAGTTCACAACTTGGCGGTCAGTCCCAACGGTGCGCTAGTCGCCACGTCAACGGGTACGGCAACAGCTCAGCTATGGAAGGTCGACGATGGAGCCGCTGTGGCAACGCTCGATCGTGATTACAAGTTCACTCAGTTGATCGCTATGGCTCAGCGCAACGTGAGTCGGCAGCAGGGCTTGATCGACCGCTTGAATGCTCAACATGGCGAACTGAAGAAGGCCGCCGAAGCTGAGACTGCCGCTCTAGCAAAGGTTCAAGAGAGTCGCGATAAGGCAGCCGCAGAAGTGGCTGCGAAAGATACAGAGCTAACCAAGGCGAACGAAGCTATGGCCGAAGGTCAAAAGCTGGTTGCTGAAGCTGAGGCGGCTGTTGCTGCTGCGATGAAAATGGTTGAAACTCGCAAGACAGAACTTGCAGCCAAGCAAAAGGTGGTTGCCGACGCGACAGCCAAGAAAGAAGCTGCCGCCGGTGAACTTGCTAAACGCGATCAGGCACTGGCAACTTCAAAGGACGCTAACGATCGTGCCGTTGCCCGAGTTCCTGAGATGGAAAATGCGATCAACAGCGAAAAGCAGCGTTTGGAAACAGTGAAGAAGGAAGCCGAAGATCTAGTCAACAATCCTGCCGCCAAGCATCAAGCCAAGCAGTTGACATTTGCTGCAGATAGCTCGCGAGTTGCCGTGGCTGATGAATCGGGTCGCATCCACCTTTTCGCAACTACGGGTGGATCGCCTGAAGCTAACTTTGAAGTCCAAGCTGCAACGACTGCAGTGATGACCTCGCCCAATGGTCGCTTGCTAAGCTTGACTCAGAGTGGCTTGCTACAGCAATGGGACATCAGTCTAGCATGGCAGCTCGAACGCATCATTGGCGATCATGAGAACAGTCCATTTAGCGATCGAGTCACGGCGATGGATTTCAGCCCCGATGGAAAGATGCTATGCGTTGGTAGTGGACCGCCAAGTCGCTTTGGCGATGTTAAGTTGGTCGATCTGCAAAGTGGTGCCATTGCTAAAGACTTTGGAGAAATCCACAGCGACTCGGTGTTGGCGATCCGCTACTCGCCTGATGGCCGCAAGATCGCTTCGGCAGGCGCTGACAAGTTATGTCGAATTTTGGATCCTGAAACGGGTAAACAAATTGTCTCGTTGGAAGGCCACACGCATCATGTGCTGAGCGTTGCTTGGAAGGATGATGGAGTAACGCTAGTCACAGGCAGTGGTGACCAAAGTATCAAGGTTTGGAATGTCGAAACCGCTACACAGACGCGGACCATCGGCGGTGCGAAAAAGGAGGTCACGGCACTCTCCTTCGTTGGACAAAGCAACCAGTTTGTCGCTGTAGATGCGGGTGGTGTTGTTAGACTGATCGACGCTGGTAACGGCAATCAAGTGCGTGCTTATGGTGGAGCTGACAGCGCCGTTCTGACAGTCTCAGTTAGTCCTGATGGAAAGTTCGTTTACGCTGGTGGACAATCGGGTAGCAACTGGGTTTGGCAAGCGGAAGATGCCAAGAAATTGAAGTAATCTGCTATCGTGTGATGTAGTGTTTCGATTCAAGTGGAAGTAGCCTTTTTCGATGGAACTGTACTGTGCCAAGAAATCAAACTTCACGTCGAACGATGTTGGTCGCTTCCAGCGCGGCTCTTGCGGCTGGCTATTTCTCCACTCAAGCTCAAGCCAATCCCAATCGAATCTCGCCGAATGACAAGATCAACTTGGGAGTGATCGGTATCGGACCGCGTTGCACGTACGACTTGACGGCCATGCTCAAGTTTGACGACATTCGCTGCGTCGCCATCGCCGATGTCCAAGCTTCGCGCCGCGATGCGGGTAAGAAGTTGGTGGATACAACCTATGGCAACAAAGATCTCACGCTCTATCGCGATTTTCGTGAGCTTCTCGCGCGCAAAGAGATCGATGCAGTCCTGGTCGCTACTGGAGATCGATGGCATGCGCCGGCTTCAATCTTGGCTGCTGAGGCTGGCAAAGATGTTTACAGCGAAAAGCCCTGTGGTATCACTATCGCCGATTGCCAACAGCTTGCTGACACGATGACAAAGCTCGGACGCGTCTTCCAAGCTGGAACGCAGCGACGCAGTGTGGCCAATTTCCGTCAAGCGGTTCAGTTGGTGCACAATGGAAAGCTTGGCAAGCTTCAGAAGATGCACGCTTCGGTCTACATGCCGACGCTCGACAATACATGGCTACCTGCTGAACTGCAACCAGGCCGCGATGTCGTGGATTGGAATATGTGGTTGGGGCCAGCGCCTTGGCGTCCGTATAACGTCAAGTACTGCGAAGGTCGTTGGCGCGGACAGTGGGATTTTGACTCGGGCGCTCGCCTGTTAGATTGGGGGGCTCACACCGTCGATCTTTGTCAGTGGGCCAATCAAGCTGATGATTCGATGCCGTTGACCTACGAGCCTTCCGACAAAGAGATCGTTTGCACCTATGCGAACGGTGTAAGGCTGATCATCGATTTCCTGCCCGATCCATTTGGTAAACGCGATCCACATTACATCACTCGTTTGGGAACATGCCCAGTCCGATTTCACTGCGAAGGTGGTTGGATTGAAACCGGTGATGAAGGCGAGATCGTAGTCGAGCCAACTAGCTTGGCCAAGGAGATCGAGCAGACCAAACGCATCAAAGGACTTGACGTCAGCGAACATGCGCGCGATTTCTTCGATTGTGTCCGCAGTCGCAAATCAACAGCCGCCAATCCGACGGTCATGCGTCGCAGCCACATCGCTTGCCACGCTGCCGCTATCGCTTGGATTCTTGGTCGCAAGTTGACCATTGATCCCAAGACAGAGAGCTTTGTGGATGACAACGAAGCCAATACGCTTCGCAGTCGCGGACAACGTCAATGGGCTTGATGAGAGACTAGCGTTGTATCGAAGGTGGGTCGGCAGAATTCCAGTCGGTGCGAGCTTGCTGTGGGGACGCGAGCATTGGTACGGGCAGTGAGTGCTGAGGCGTTTGAGATTCATTAGGCAGTGTTCGCCGCGTCGCTTCTAGTTGAGCCAGTCGTTGTGCTACTCGGTATTGGTCTTGAACACCTTGCAAGTGTTCCAAAAGAATGCGACGAACTTCCAAGATCGTTCTTGGATGGCTGTGGACTAGCGAGTGCTCGGCTTCGACTGTAATTTCGCTGGCTACATCGTCCATGTGAGCGCTTTCGTATTCCACGACGCCGTCTCCCGTGGCTTCACTGGTCGATCCCAGCCAGTTCTTCTTGCGTTTCATTCCGACAACATTGTGGTAGGTAACCCACGGTGCTCGGGGCGCTCGAAGCATCGCAGGGAATACCGGCGAGTCGGGGCTCAAGGAATCGACGCTGGTACTTGTTGTTAGCAGTTCAGCATTTTGGAAGACACCAGGGTTGTGATTGATCAGTCTTTGTCCCGTAGAGACCATCTTCGTTGGCAAAGTGATCAACTTGCGACTTAGCCAGCGAGTGGCATCGTTCGCGTAGTCACTGCCTCGATGCGGCGTTCCAATGGTAATCACGCGACGAACATCCGAGTTGGGCTTGAAGAAGGCCGCTTGCCGTAGAATTCCCAGTTCGTCGGGCGTTCCCTGAACTTGTTCAAACGGTTTATCGCTGAGGATCTTCCAAAAGTCATCGCGGCTGTCGATGGTTTGCATGCGGCTTACAAGGCCTCCCATGCTGTGCCCGACGAGCACCATTTGATTGAGCGCTTCATAGTGTCTGTCAGGATCAAGCTTTTCGCGCAGCGCGGCTAAGTCTTCTCGCAACTGAGTCGCACTCATCCAAAACGGTTGGCCCGTAGGGTAATGGTAGAACCAGATCTGATAGTTCTTGCGAATGTCAGGGAAGCTGCGCAAATCGTTGAACATCGGCATCCATGTAATGGGACTGGACCAAAGTCCGTGGACCATCAACACGGGAATACGATGTGGATCGAATGGCTCCAACATCACAATTCCGCGATACGCTTCTGACTTTTGAGCATTGATAAATCCGATCGTAGCGGCATTCTTCTCGCGAAATTCGGGATTATCTAGAAAGTACGCTAGTGCCGTACTCAAATCCGTTTGCAAAGGCACCAAGCGATTTCCTACATTAATATCCGAGGACATCAGCGGATCGTGAAGTTCAAGAACACACTTGTGTCGTGGGTGCATGTGTCCGGATGCTGAGTCATCGGACGGAACTACCTTGAGCAAAGCGGTGACCGGAAAGCTGAGTCCGTTGGGCAGATATCCTTCACGCGGATCAGTGTCTGGTCCTTTCCTTCTCACGGCAATCAGCGGTACGCCTAGGCCATAGGTGATGCCGGTTTGATTAAGCCCTTCGATCTTGTACTCAGAAACAAACTCGAAGTGATCAAAGTCTTGCGGAGCCCACGATCCCTTGATTGCAGTTTGTACCTGATATCGTTGCTTTTCAGTCACTACTTCGTAGCTCTCGCCTGGCTTGAGCTGTCCCTTAGCGATGATCAACCGCAGTGATCCCTCAAGAGCTTGGTTGTACAAGTCGCATGCACCGCGGAACTGTGGGTCGTAGGGATTGCGAACATTGTCGAAGTCTGATGCAAACAGGTACATGTAAGCGTTGCTCACCGCGACTCCGTACAAGTCGAGAGCTTCGGCTGGTTTAGTTGGCTCGCGACGCTTAGCTTCGATATAGGCTACTTCGCTAACACCATAGACCAACTCTCCGTCCGGCTCGGACTCGACAAGCTTTTGCATCGCCTCAAGACACTCGATGGGATATGTCTTGTAATGTTCCTCTAGGGCATAGCGTCGAAGTACGTTTTGAGTTCGCTGAGTGACTTTGGGACCAGATCGGCTGGCCAAGTCGAGCTGCATCGCCAGCGGATTGGCTGGCGTGTCGCGTTGAGTCAAATACTTTTGCGTCGCGCATCCGGTTAGCAGCGTGAACGCCAACAAAGCGTAGGAGATTACAAAGATGTTGGTCCATCGCGCTGTGCCAAACTCGCGGCAATAAGCGCAGGCAGGCACACGCGGGCGGGACGCCCGCGCACGGGTTCCCCGGTGTTTATTGCTTGATTGAGCTTTGGGATTCAAAGCATGGCTAAGTTGCGAGGACACAGGACTCACGCGATAACAGATTTTTCAATGCATGTACTATCTGCAGAATAATGCAACCGAACACTAGGAACTTGAGCCTATCAGGGTCAATGGCGCTTAAACTTTCGTGCGGATTTGACTCCATAGCTAGCAATTAATATCAAGCTTAGCCACAATTTAGCTTGCCCTGTTTAACAGAAAGCGTGCTAGCTAATGAGCGTAAGGTTGCCAGCCTACAACAATTGTCTAGAGACATGCTTGCATTGAAGTGCCGCAATCTAGATCGTCCATTTCAAATACAGACCCTTGGGCTATTAGACAACACACGTGGAGAGATCCATTGGATCCCATGCTGAATGAACTCGAACGAGAATATCGCGAGCACTGGCAGTGCTACTTGCCGTTGCGATGCCGTGAGTTTATGGCCATGGTGGCCGACAAGAGGCAGGCTGAAGAGCTGTTGATCCGGCTGTTGTGCATCGATCTAGAGCTTTCTAGAACTGTCGCGCGAGGGTCGACGCAATCTACAGTTGAAGATGAGGAGCGAGCCAAGCCCTGCCTATCGCTGTTTCTGATTCAGTTTCCAGAGTTGAGGGACAATCCTGCGGGACTCGAGCGCTTGGTCATGCTGGAGTTTGCCCTACGGGTTCAGCACGACGGCGAGCAGCCCAATATCGACTCCTACGTAGACTTGTGTCCATCTACTCGACTTCTAAAAAACCTGGAGGAAGCTCAAGCCAGATTGCAGGAGCTCAAGTACACCATCCTGGAAGAGCCGCCTTCGCAGCATCCGGTCGAAAAGTCTAAATCTACCGTACCTCAGGCCGGAATCGAAGACTCGTTTACCGCGCCTTCCGTTCCATTCACGTTGGGACGGTTTCTTTTGATTCGATACATCGGACGCGGTGGAATGGGGTTCGTCTATGCGGCAATTGATCTAAGTTGTGCGGCTCAAGTTGCCATCAAGATGATGCGACGTGGGGACGGTTGGAGCGTGTTTAGGTTTGTTGAGGAGTTTCATTGGCTTAGTCAATTGAATCATCCGAATCTTGTGCGGTTGTATGATGCCTACGCCGAGGGTGATGCGCGTTACTTCTCGATGGAGCTTGTTGACGGCAAAGATATTCGGCAATGGTATCGGGACTTGAAGCAAGAAGCCGCAGATCACTTGTCAACTTTAGTTCAATCGATGGGGCAATTGGCTTCCGCAATCCACTTCTTGCATTCGCAGGGTGTAATCCATCGCGATATCAAATGCTCTAACGTCATGATCACCCCTCGGGGCCGTACCGTACTTCTAGACCTTGGCTTGGCCATTCGCGAAACCGATCAGAACGACACTGAACGTCCGATGGAAGGCGACGCAATGCCTGGGACATTTGTTTACATGTCTCCAGAAGCCTACAACAATCAGAAGCTAGGTCCGTCGAGCGATTGGTATAGCTTTGGTGTAACGCTTTTTGAGTTGCTGGTTGGTGACGTACCTCAGATAGATGTTGAGCACAGGGATAGCGAAGGCAATTCAAGTCGTAGCTTTACCTATCAGCCCGAAAAGTTGTACGAGCAGTTGAAGGATGTTCCCAGCGATTTGGCAACGCTGTGTGTTTCACTGCTCAATCCCGATCCAGCGCGGCGTCCCACGGGCTCAAGAGTCCTTGCAACGCTTCAGTTCGATGCTGATCTCAAGCCCCAGATCATCGATTCGAAATGCTATGGACGCGATGCAGAGTTAGCGCAGTTGAAGCGAATCTCGTCGGACTGTGCTCACTCGACTCAGTCGCGAGCCCTCATTGCCATTAGTGGAGATGCGGGGATGGGCAAGAGCCTGTTGCTGGAGACATGGCTGAATTCGATAGACCCTCAGGACTTGCGTGTTCTGTCGGTGAACTCGTATCGACAGGACCACACGCCTTATCGCTTGTGGAATCAGATTGTTCAAGAGTTGGTTCGTCTTTGGGGGCAGTTGCCATTGGAACTTGGTGACGTACTTCGACCGCGGACTCAGGTAATCGGTCGTAGTTTCCCTCAATTCCTTCAACTGGATAACTCAATATCGTTGGTTCGTGCCCCGGCGTCAGAGCAGGCTAATTTACTACAGGCTAGTATCGAAAGCTTGCTCGAGGTGATTTGTGAATTGAGCGCCAGGATTCCAGTGATCATTGCGATCGATAATGCGCAGTGGGCTGATGAAGTAAGTCTGTCAGGGATCACGCGTCTACTTACGGCAAGATACGCGTTTCGCGGCTTAGTGGTTCTTGTCTCGGATTCGATTGAGAAGTTTGGCCCGAGCCTTAAGTTCTCCGAAATTGTCGCGGATATGGTTCACTTGAATCTGCTGCCACTGTCTCGCGAAACTTCGCAACAAATGCTTGCAGATTGGTGCGAGCAGACATCGTTGTCGCTCTCGCAACCCGAAACCAAGCGACTGGTGTCGCTCAGCAAAGGATGCCCGTTCTTGCTGCGCGAACTCTATCGAAGTGCGGTCGACCAGCAATTGGTAACGAGCGATTACCAGTCGGCCGAGCTTGATATGACCAAGCTTGTGAATCGACGCTTTGCGAGAATTCCTCGCCAAGCTGAAAAGGCCTTACAGTTCTTAGCGGTGGCCGATCAACCACTCTACTTCCAACAACTCATCAGTACTTGTCGACTCAACCCACGCGAACTTCAAGCAAGCTTGAACGTGCTGGCGCATCAAGGATGGATTCGAGTCCACTTGAACTCTACGGATACGACCGCGGAAATTGCCAGCGAGAGCTTTCGCGATGCGATTATCGATTCTATGGAGACCGACCGACTGTATAGGAGGCACTTTCGTCTAGCCAAAACGCTTTCAGTTGAGATCGATCCGCCGTGGTCACGTATTGCTTTCCACTACGAGGAGGCTCGGAACTTTCGCTTGGCGGCTACTTGCCACATCGAAGCGGCTCGCGATGCTTTTAGAAAAGGTGCCTTTCGCGATGCGCTCTATTTCATCGATAAAGGAATGCATCCTGCTGCTCGGCGTTCAAGTGCCGATCAACTGCGTCTAGATCTGATGAGGGCCACTTGTCTTTCATCGTTGGGACGATCTGAAGAAGCGACGGAACTTCTTTCTAAGCTTGCTGAACAGGAGGACGATCTAACTTTGGCTATTGAACTTCGATTCTGTGCCGGAGAAGAGATGATTCGAGCTGGAAAATTGAGAGATGGTCTTCGATTAATGAAGAGTGGGTTTCGTCAAATCAACGCTTCGACGGGCCAGCATAGCACGTACCTATACATTCGAAATGGACTTTCAGCTTGGTGGCTGGCACGAAGCCCACTAGAATCAAATCTCACAATCTCCAATGCGACAGAAGGCGACAGTCGGCAGTTCATTAACCTCAATGACCACTTACTCAGCTCGACCCTCCCTCTTTGGTTCCTAGATCACGATCAAGCGAACTCCCTAATTGCGAGACTAGTCGCGTTTCTCCGTGCGCAAGGCACGAATGCACAGATGTCTCAGTGTACGTTGCTTTCTGGTCTGCTTCTGGCCTTTTATGGTCGGCGCTACGTCGAAGGTGCTAACCGTCGTTTCTTAGTGGGCCGTCGAATGGCATCGAGTTTACAGTCCCAAAGCGGAAAGATCGCAAACAGTATCGTGCAGATGATCTGGTGTTTGCACCGTGGTTCGATGCGCAAGATGTATCAACATGCGAGGCACGCCAACTCGATTGCGATCTCAGGCCGCTTGTGGGAGCAGGCGTTCGTTCAATGGAACAGTTTGCATTGCTTGTGGTTCGATGGTCGCTTCGCTGAACTTTTTGCCGAGGTCAACTCATTAAGGGAGCGATTCGATCGATGTCAGCAGCCGATGCTGGGATTTTGGTCGAACTCGTTTCCAACCATTCAAGCCGATCTTGTGATGGGAAACGTACAGCGAGCAGAACAGGCTATCGAGTCGTCGAAGGATTTTGTCCAATCTGAAGTATTGGTACAGCCCACCTTCTATCATTGGCTTACACAGGTAAACGTCGCGCTGTATCAGGGCAACGTAGATTTGGCACAAAGCACTATTCAAGAGCAATGGAAATGGGTCGCGCAGTCCGGGCTCTTGGGACTTGGGTTCTTCGCTATGATGGCTCACAGCGCTAGAATCAACGCCAATCTACTCAGGCTTAGAAACCGACAAGAAGACCGCTGGATCATTACAGAAATCCAGCAGGATACCGCACAACTTCGGCAGCTTCCGTATCGGTCTTTCCACTGGGTAGCCATGGCATATCAGCTTGTCGTGGACGCCCGTGTCAACGGGGCAATGGATCGATCGCAGTGGCAAGCGGCCAAAGCTGCCTTGGCTCGATCAGGTCTCTCGCTTTACGCGCTGGCTTTGCAGTGGCACGAAACCTTGTATGCTGGAACGAGCGATGTACCACTTGAAAACATCATCGACAGCCTACGCCAGCAGGGCTGTGCCGAGCCCAGTCGATTGATGAATCTTATCCTCCCACTTCCAGCCGCCAATGCCTAAGTTCGAACACATTCGTCATAAACCCCCGTTTCAACTCTCGCAGCCACGCGGCATGATTTTGGTCTCGGCACCGCTGCGAAGCAATGTCAACTTAAGTCGCATGGTGCGACTTGCAGGGTGCGTTGGTATCGACCAGATCATTCACTGTGGGACCGGCAAGGTGGATCGCGAGATTGCCCGCGACGCGGCCGATACGGTCACGATTCAGTCTCCACGCAGCCTACCACCGGTCATCGATCGTTTGAAGAGCGAAGGATATCAATGCGTCGGACTTGAGCAGACCACCAACTCGCAGTCGCTTTACGAATTCACTTTTCAATACCGCACCGCGCTGATTATCGGAGCCGAACGCGAGGGGCTAAGCCAAGAGATCTTAGACAAGCTGGATGCGGTGATTGAGATTCCCGTGTACGGACTGCCGGCCAGTTATAATGTTGTTACCGCCACAACGATGGCGGTTTACGAGTACTGCAAACAGTTCCATCGATGACGCGTTTCCGGGTAGGTCAAACTCCTGCCGGGTTTGACCAGAGTTGACGATGCGTT
>CAYWNG010000048.1:1419-19175 GCA_964458685.1 uncultured Pirellulaceae bacterium | reverse complement strand
CCCGCTGCGTCAGCGAGGGAACTTTCAACCCGAAGTGTTAGCATCGGCTGTGATCCACCGTGTGGCGATCCACCGTCTGGCGACGGTGGCTACTGGCGACGGTGGCTACTGACAAGTACTAGGCGGCTTCGATTCGCCCATCGCGTAGTCGAATCGTATAGTCGCACTCATGAGCGATCGTCTCATCGTGGGTGACCATAACGACGGTCAGACCGTCTTGTTGATTCAGTTCGTGTAGAAGCTCAAGGATCTGCTTGCCTGTGTTGCGATCCAAGTTCCCGGTTGGCTCATCAGCCAATAACAATTCAGGCTGAGCGATTAACGCCCGAGCGATCGCGGCGCGTTGCATTTCACCACCGGACAACTCTCGAGGCTTATGATGCATGCGGTGCTCCAAGCCCACTCGAGCAAGCAACTCACGGCCTCGCTCGACCCAATGCCGTCGCTTGGAGAAATAGGACCACATGCCCTGTTGGATCATGATCGGCATCAGCACGTTTTGAAGGGCGGTCACTTCTGGTAGCAAGTGATAAAACTGGAAGATCATTCCCAAGCTTTGATTGCGGAATTGATCTCGTGTACGTCGTGGCAGATCATCGATTCTGGCGCCGTCAAAGTAGATCTCGCCTTGGTCTGGCGCATCCAATGTTCCCAGCAAATGCAGGAGAGTGCTTTTTCCTGAGCCGCTTTGGCCCACAATGGCCGTCACCTTATTCGCCACGGCATGAAAGTCGCAATCGATCAGGACAGGCACTTCATGCCCACCCTTGCGATACGTCTTGCAGACCCCTTTGGCTTCCAGGATATGTTGGTCAACGACTTTCAGATTGGCCGTTGAGACTGAATCGGAAGTCCGTCGTGGACGAACTGCTTCATCGCGCGCGACAACTCGCAAAGTGTTTGCTGCAGTGCTTTGTGCCGTACTCTGTGCGGTGCTATTCATAACGCAGGGCCTCCACTGGATGCATACGAGCTGCTCGGATGGACGGTAGGACGCTGGCAGCAACGGCGATGCAGACCGCGCCAATCACTACCCAAACAACCATCCAAGGGCGAACGATGGTAGGAATGGAATCAAAGTAATAGATCGTTGGATCAAAGACCTCTTGTCCGGTAATCATCTCTAACATGTCGGCGATACCGTTGATGTTGGCAACAAAAAGCAGGCCTGCAATGGCACCGGCACCTGCTCCAACGCATCCCAACATCACTCCGTACCCGAGGAAGATCGAAGCGACGCCACTGGCGCTTGCTCCCAGCGACTTCATAATGCCGATGTCTTTGGTCTTCTCTACGACGATCATGAAAAAGATCGCAAGGATTCCAAACCCGGCAACGGCGATGATCAAGAACAACAAGATATTCAGGATGGTTGTCTCCATGTGCACAGCGGCTAGAAGCGCGCTTTGGAGATCTTTCCATGAGTTCACGTGGACCGCAGATTCGATAGGAAACTCGGCGCGAATCAAATCTCGAACAGCCTCTAGATCAGCACCAGCCTTGAGCTTCAACTGAATACTGCTGACCGCATCGGGAGTCATCCCGCGGAACTTTTGCAATTGGTCCATCGGTACGAATGCGAAGGTCGAGTCGTATTCGCTCATCTTGCTTTCGTAGAAGTCGACGACGGTAAAGCGTTGCTCGATAGCTCGTGGTGTTCTACCCGAAGATGGGAAGGTAACTTTGACGTCATCGCCTGGGCGAACGTAGTAATAATCGCTCACACCACCAAACTGATCGCGGTAGCGGGTCGATCCAATGCTCATCCCGAGGACAATACCTGTGTGCTGTTCCTTCTCAGGATCAAAGATTTTTGCTTGATCTTCAGGCCGAGAAACGAGAGCGTCGGTTCCTATAAGATTGGTGCTCGAGCCGCTATTGGAAACAACCTGACTTTTCGAAGGCGCTAAGTGGGCTGGTGCTTCAGGAAAGAGTGATTCGCCATTTTGTTCCGATGTTGGATTCGATGGCTCGGTTGTTGAATTCGAGGCTTGTTGCGTAGCGTCTTGCAGAGTATCCGTAGGTGTTCCCGCTTGAGCAGTTGCACCAATTGTCGGTGCACTTTCCATTTGTTGATTCAACTGTTGGTTGAGTCGTTGCTTCTCGAGCTGCATCTCGGTGATCCGCTTGTGATAAGCGGCCATTTGCCTTCGCCATGCCCAACCGGCATCGGGGAAGTTGTTACGATCCGGTGCAAAACCGGACTCTTTCAAAGCAAATGAAACCTGTTTTTGATTGTCTGGATGAAGCAGGTACTTACTGAAGTCACTGACGTTCGAGTAAGTATGCGTATCGATGCCGATAAGGTTGATCTGGCGTGTAACCGTCTCACCCATGTGATCGATTGAGACCATCGCGGGAACATGCACGACTGTCGTCATGCCTTCGATTTGATCTCCGGCGATCTGCTGAATGCGTCGCTGGATACCTTCTTGATTGGGCAAGCCATTAGCGCTATGACTCTCGATAATGATGTCGGAGAGAATGCCATGCATTCGCCCCTGCATCTCAGTTACGAAGCCATCCATTACCGAGTTAACGATAATCAGAGCGGCAACGCCCAACGTCACGCTAATGACAGATGCTAAAGCGATAAAGCGAGTTCGCAGATATCGCCAACATAGAAGCCAACGGTACATGCAGCCATTCCCTTAGCTGAAAGAACTCACCTTCGAAGCATTTTTCCTTTGCTGAATCCTTCAACAAAGTTTGCTTCACACAACACAACCTACATCCGCGACAGATCGCGGCCTTTGCGGAGTGTAGCCAACTCTTCGTCTGGGCGATACGTCGATTTTATCAACGAAATTCCAGATTTGTCTCAATGGCAGCATTGTCGCTCTCTTCGCTCCAAAGGGGCCCAAGCGACAGCGTACCTCTACTGACCGCTTGCCTCGTTAGATGCGACTCCAGTAGACATCTCGAACTGGTCACTTTCTCGCTTGGGACGGGTACGTCTGTTAAACCAACTGATCGCACGATGAAGAATGTGAACCAGGATACCCAATCCGAGTGGAGCGGCATAAAGGTACAGCAAGAAGAATAGGTGGGCTCGCCGTGAGGATTCGGGGTCGACGACCAATTCGGTCAACCCGAAGTAAGCTCGCAACTCCGTCGTGAAAGCTGGGACTCTCAACGCCATCAAAATCAACATCGATCCACCAACAGCGACGACCATCAGCATCAACATCATCATTATTGAGAAGTTGAATCGAGCTGGTTTGACTGCGACGAAAGGAGATTCGGTTGGTTTATTCTCCATCGGAGAACTCCACAGGGTTGGGCACGACTGTCGGTATACAGCGTTCGATACACAGCGTTCGATACATGGGCTTCCCGCCCGATCTTGCTTCCCGCCCGATCTAGCTTACCGAAGCGCGAGCTTTCCTAGCGACCTTCACTCGCGTACATTAACGCGAGGAATTTGGCCTTCGCCGATGGTCGCTACGCTGGGCAGGTTGTCGGACAGGTTATAACATATTAACCCAAATCTCGTCACAGTGCTGTTCTAAAGAAACCAACGTTGAGGCCTTAATTGGAAAGAATCCTAATCGTCGACTCACATACCGGCGGTGAGCCAACTCGCGTCGTCGTTGAAAGCCCGATCAAGCTGATTGGAAACACCATGGCTGAACGGGCGCAGCACTTTAGGTCGCAGTTTGACAACTATCGTCAAGCGATCGTTTGCGAGCCGCGGGGAAGCGACATCGTCGTGGGCGCCTTGCTTTGTCCTCCAGTAAATCCTGGCAGTGTGGCGGGGGTCATCTTCTTCAACAATGTTAGCACGCTGGGCATGTGTGGCCATGGACTGATTGGCGTCGCTGTTGTGCTGCGCTATTTGAAGCGGGTTGAATTAGGACGCTATGCGATCGATACTCCAGTGGGCACAGTTCACTTTGAATTGTTGGATGACAATCGAGTGTCTATCGAAAACGTCCCCAGCTATCGATGGAAGAAAAAGCAAGCAGTCGAGATCTTCCCCGGCACCTCTGCGGCTCAGACTGTCCATGGCGACATTGCTTGGGGCGGAAACTGGTTTTTCATTTGTGACGATCACGGCTTGCAGGTCAACCTTGACAACTTGCCTCAGTTAAATTCTGTCAGTCTTGAGATTCGCAAGCAACTGGATCGACTTGAGATTACCGGTCAAGGTGGACAAGTAATTGATCACGTCGAACTGATCGGGCCAGGGACACCAGGGCGTGCAGAGGCCAAGAACTTTGTCATGTGCCCCGGAGCGGCCTACGATCGGTCTCCCTGTGGGACAGGTACTAGCGCTAAGCTGGCTTGTTTGGCGGCTGATGGTAAGCTTGCTCCAGGGCAAGTTCACCGGCAGGAGAGCATTGTGGGAAGCGTGTTTACCGGTACTTATCAGTTTGCAGGACAACAAGCGAGTTCTTCGACAGCCGACTCGACTAGCCATTCGACTACCGACTCGCCGTACGTTCTTCCAACTTTGGTTGGTTCTGCATATGTGAACAGCCAAGCGGAACTGTTGCTTGATCCCAACGATCCGTTCTGCTGGGGCTTGATCTCGCAATGATAATCGAGCCTTCCAGATCGACTGCATCGATGCAACCCCTACGCCCTTCGTCGGCTGGAGCCAAGGGGTCAATCGTTGTTGTTGGTGGTGGAGTGATCGGGCTGAACTGTGCATGGTATCTTCATCGCGACGGATGGAATGTTACCGTCATTGATCGCAGTTCGATTGGTGGTGCCTGTTCTTACGGAAACTGTGGACTGGTTTGTCCAAGCCACGTGCTTCCACTGACTGAACCGGGCGCATTCCAAGAGGCCTTGCGTTCGATCTTCAAGCCCAACAGCCCATTTCGAGTCAAACCGCAGTTGAACCCAAGGCTTTGGCTGTGGATGCTGAAGTTCGCGGGGCGTTGCAATCGTACATCGATGATTAATGCGGCCGAGGGCATTCAATCCTTGTTGAACTCCAGCATGACCGAGTACCACCGGTTGATGGAGCAGGCGGGATTGAACTGCGAGTGGGTCGAGAAGGGTTTGTTGTTTGCTTACCTTAGCAAGAAGGCTCTGGATGCCTACGCGCCGACAAACGAACTGCTTGCAACACAATTCAACGAGCCTGCGAAGTGCCTCACCGGCGACGAACTAGTGCACCTGGAGCCTGCTGTTCGCGAGAAGTTGGCGGGAGCTTGGTACTACGAACACGACGCTCACCTGCGCCCCAATCGCTTGGTGCAAGAGATGAAACGTCGGCTTGAGAATGAGGGAACTCAGTTCTTCGAACAAACAGAGCCGCAGAAAATCAATGGAACAGGTTCTACAGCTACCAGTATCGAAACGGCGCGAGAAACGTTGGCCGCCGACGCTTTCTTGTTCGCTTGTGGAGCGTGGACCCCGATGATGGCCGAGTACCTTGGATGTCGTATTCCGATACAACCAGGCAAAGGCTACTCGATGACATTCAAACGCCCCGAGCTGTGCCCCAAGATCCCACTGATTTTCCCGGAACACCGAGTGGCGGTGACTCCAATGCAAACGGGCTTGCGACTCGGGTCGATCATGGAATTCGCTGGATACGACGAAACGATGCGGCCAGATCGACTGAGATTGTTGACTGATGGCGCAAAACACTACTTGCGTCAGATGCCTGGGCCAGCGGCCGATGAGAAGTGGTTCGGATGGCGTCCGATGACGTACGACAGTCTGCCAGTGATCGATGTTTCTCCGCGATGGAGCAACGTTTGGGTTGCTGCCGGACACAACATGCTGGGGCTTACTATGGCTCCAGGAACGGGACGATTAGTTTCCGAGATGGTCGCTCGACAAACTCCTCACATCGACCCTGCACCATTTTCTGTAAGCCGCTTCTAGATTCGAACGATAAGTTCAATCGCTCAGGCTCGTTCCGCGCGAGCAACTTTAAAGAGCTACTCTTTGTGTGACTCGTTCATTAACTCTGTAAACCAACGGTTACGAAACTGTCCCGTTGGATCGAGTTGATTGACAGTCTGCTTGAAATTCTCGAACTCTGGATAAAGCGCAACAAGCTCGCTGGCGCTCAGCGGCACGTGCTTTCCCCAGTGCGGTCGAGCGTTGAAGAGCAGTGCCATCGCTCGCGCCAAGAAGTCCATGGCTTTGAAGAAGCCATCTCGATTCGAAACTCGATGATAGGAGATCAAACTGATGGCATACCAATCTTGGTTACCACCGCTGGCCATCGAAAGCATAGTCGAGTCCGGCTGTACGCGGCGGATACAGATCGGATAGTGATGGCAGTAGGCACCACGAGCAGCTTGGAATTCAGTGGTAAGTCCCGTACTGGCGACTTGCCTGAGGAAGTCGTCGGGCAAATCGGCACCGTCTCCAGCGGACCATTTGAGCGACTTTTGCACAAAGTCGATGGCAGCGGAAAGACGGTCAGCCGTGACGAACAGTTCAGTCTCAATGTGGTGAAATAGCTCATGCTCCATCACCAGCATCCGCTGCGATGGTCCGACGACTCGCCAGTCCTTCACAATGGCTCGTGACAAGACTTTACGAAACAACCACTGCACCAATTTCTTGTTGTTGAATAGCTTCCCTGCGGTCAAAAGGACAATATGCAGTCCGATGTCGATTATGAGAAAAAAGTACACTCGGTAAAGCCACTCTTGCCATGAAGCCGACTGAGGCGATTCAGAGCGGTGTTGAGCCAAATAGGTCCATTTCCACGGGAGAAAGTAGAACTGCTGAAGCGGAAATTGCTGTTCCATCTTCAGGACTTCTTCGAGAGTATCATACGCGCGCCAAAGCTCTTCAATTTGGAAGCTGTCGCGTACCTCGATTTTGATGGCAGTGATGATACCGCAGTTTCCTACGCCGCATCGAACCGCGCGTAGAGCATCACCGCCTTCGACAGTCGTAATGCAAGCTCGACGCGTATCTTTGCAGTAGTGGGCTACGCGGACAGCTTGGACATAGTGCGATAGGCAATGTCGCCCCGATCCGTGTGTCCCTGTGGAAACTGCGCCAGCCAAAGTCTGTTCAGTGATCAAACCCAGCGACGGAAGCGTCTTGCCAATACGATTTAGTTTGGCAAGTAGATGCTTGATCTGTATACCGGCACCAACCCAAACTGAATTAACTTCCGAAGGCTTGTTCTCAGTGATCGAGACTAAGTCGACTTGATCGAACAACCGAAGTGAAACGACAACCTCTTCGGCGTAGGCTGCTTCGCTCCATGAATGCAGACTACCGACCGCTCGAAAATTACTCTCGCGATGTCGATCGAGTATCTCGACTAGCTCGGCTTCATTCACAGGCTCGAAATAGGCCTGTGGAATGAATCGAAGATTGCGACCGAAGTTCTCAATTTCGCGAGTAGTAATTAGTTCCATGAGTGGACTTGAATCACGGACTCACAGTTTGGACGACATGTTCGTAGCTAACGCCTGGACCTAACTCAAATCCAATCGTCCAGTAGATCATCAAGTAGAGCGACCAGAAGATCAAGAAGGCAAACGAGTACGGCAGCATCAAAGACACTACAGTGCCAATCCCGGTACTCTTAACGTACTTCTGACAGAAGACGACGACTAAAGGAAAGTAGGGCATCATCGGCGTAATGATGTTTGTTGTTGAATCACCGACGCGATAGGCCGCCTGCGTCATTTCAGGCGATACACCCATCATCATCATCATGGGAACAAAAATCGGCGACAACATAGCCCACTTAGCGCTGGCTGAACCGATTAGCAGATTCACGGCTGCTGTCAGCAGAATGATCCCAATCAAGATCACCCAGACTGGCGCACCGGATTCCTTGAGGATTTCTGCACCGCTAACAGCAAGCCAGGAGCCGATGTTCGATTTCTTGAAGACGGCGATGAACAAAGCTGCAAAAAAGACCAGCACTAAATAGTACCCCATGGTCTCCATCGACTTGGACATGGCTTTAATGACGTCGCGATGACTTTTAAAGGTCCCTGCGACAAATCCATGAATAATCCCTGGTAAGGCGAACAAAAAGAAGATCAACGGAACGATGCCCATCATCAACGGGCTAGTATTTGTTGTCAGCGAGCCCTTGGGATCACGTAACGCGGATGACGCGGGTTGCGCCCACCATGCGATCGCGGCAATCATGGCTCCCAAAACAAGAAGTGCCGAGATCATGCCCATCTTGTCGCGATTTGTTAGCTCGACCATTTTGGGCATATCTTTTGGATCGCCATCGACCTTGGTGCCTTTGAGTTTCGGCTCGATGACAAACTCTGTGATCGCCCAGCCCACTGCGATAATGATGATGGATGAACTTGCGGTGAAGTAGAAGTTGCAAAGTGGGCTGATCTCTTTAAGCTCAAGTATCTTAGTGCCTTCCTGAGTCAAACCGGCGAGAAGTGGATCGATGCCTGAGATCAGCACGTTCGCGCTGAAACCGCCTGACACTCCGGCGAATGCAGCAGCGATTCCAGCCAGTGGATGACGGCCCGCTGCATAGAACATGACGCCTCCAATGGGAATCACCAACACGTAGCCGGCGTCAGCGGCGGTATGACTGATCAGAGCTACGAAAATCAACATCGGAGTCAAAAGCATCTTCGGCGTAACGATCAGCAATGATCGCAGGACCGAATTGATGAAGCCCGCATGCTCGGCGATACCCACGCCTAGTAGCGCCACCAAGACGACTCCTAAGGGATGGAACGAAGTGAATTCGTTAACCATGCCCGAGAGAAACGTTGCAAATGACTTCAACGTTAGTAAGTTTTCGATCGTTCTCGGTTCTTTGTCGCCAGGCACGCTAAAGGTTACGCCTTGGCTAGAGAGGATCGATGATAGAACCCAAACTACGATGATGCCGATGATAAATAGCACTGCTGGATCGGGCAGCTTGTTTCCCAGCCACTCAAGTTTGTCCAGCAGTTTGATCAGCAGACTCTTCTCTTCAGAACCTGCATCAGTGGTAGCATCAGATTTCATTGTCATTAAGCTTCAGTGGGAAAAGATAGAAACAGACCTAGCGATTGCCGCACTGATTCTAGCCAACCTCCCGTTGAAGTTCAAAGCCGTTCGGCTTCGAGAACCAATTAGTCGCCAAGTTCTCGTGAGCGGTAGGACAAGTGCTTGCTGGTGGACTAGTGCTTTATGGATTCGCTGAGTTTGACGCCAAGAACTCGATCGAACTGATCGATGATTCGATTGAGAACCTGGTAAGCCTTGAACGAAAAAACCACGGCCAGAAGCGTCAAAACGACCAGAATCAACTTGAGATAGCTAGGCACGTCATTGTCAGGTCGAGTGATGATCAAAAACAGGCTCAGCAATGGAATCACCGCTGACGAGGCAAGGTAGAAGTCAGCGCATCGACGCATCCACTGCGCTCGAGCCGGAAACGCCGGGTCGCTCATCGCAGGCGAGATAATCTGGGGATAGTAAACGATGGATGAGAGCAGCGAGACGCCATAGTAAGGGTAGATCCATGCTATGCCACCACAAATTGCCAGACTCATGAAGAAGTGTGTGAAATCGCTGCCTTGGAAATGAGGCTGATACCACTGGATGGCGATCGGAAAAATCAATCCGAAAGATACCCACAAACTGGCTCCAATCATGGCTGACCGATGCCCGAAGCGCCAGACCCAATCAATATCTTCCAGCCGCGCGGGAAGATTTGCGTTGGCTCGATTCAGGCATCGACGAACTCGCCAACAGAAGTAGACCAAGATCAAACCTCCTAACGAGAAGGCGATGCCGTTGATCCACCAAGCGATCAACTTGAAGTCGGTGTGCATCTGTGGATCTTCATACTTGCTGATGATCACATCTTCGTTGTAGATGAAGTTCAGAGCACCAGCCAATCCATTGGGCACGAAGATGATGAGTGCGGTGACCAACAGAATCGAAGCCTTCCGCAAGCGATCAATGGCGCTTCCCAAGGGCGGTGCAAATCGCGCCGCGAGATCAGGGAAGAGCGCTAGACGTAGCCGCATGCTCAGTTCGCTACAACTCTGCGGACGAAATTGCGGATCGATGCTCAGCGACTGTCTAAGGACTCGATACAACCATTGGCCCGCTGAGCTTTTGTCTTCGCGTCGGGTAATCGGTTCTTGCGGGCGCATGTGGAGCTGTTGTCGAACGGCGCTACTCCAGTTATCCGCTGGGCCACTGCTGGGCCAGGGACGTTGGCCTTGCCACAGTTCCCACAATACTACCGCCAGTGAGTAGAGATCCGAACGTTCGTCTACCGGAGCAAACTGAGTCTGAGCTGAATCCGAAGCTTGCAGATGCTCGGGCGACATATAAGCCAACGTTCCTCCGACTGCAGAACCTTTTTCTGTAAGCGTGCTGTGGCTGACGTTAAAGTCCGCCAGCTTGGGTTTGCCTTCTGCAGTTAGCAGAATATTGGCGGGTTTAACGTCGCGGTGGAACACTCCTTGATTGTGCGCTGACTGAAGGCCTTCTGCCAATTGAAGTCCCAACCAAGCCACTGCGGTTGGCCAATCCATTTTGGCGATTGGATCGTCTGGATCGCGTTCTGGCGGTTGTTGTTGAGCGGCGATCAGCGCTTGATCGATTAAGTCCAAAAGCACTTGGCCGTTCAGATCTTTCAGAGGCCGATCGCGCGTGGCATTCACCACAGACGCAAGCGTTCCACCGAGAACGGCTTGCATGTAAAGCAAGTGTACTTGCTGTTGGTTTATTGCGCGTTGATCGTAGACTCGGACAATATTGGGGTGATCCAGTCGAGAGAGAGTCTGCGGTTCGTCAGTGCCTCGCGACGAGACCTTGAGCGCCACCAATCGATTCATCGACTCTTGTACAGCTAAGTAAACCTGCGCGAATGCACCGCGGCCAAGAGCCCGTAGAACTCGAAAGTCATCGATGTACTGACCCGCTTCCAACTCAGGCAAACCCGAAGGCGAATTAGTTCGGCGCGTATTGATCTGTTCCCACTGAAAGTCAGCCAAGACAGCCGCCCACCTTGGGAATCGGCCTTGGTACTCACTTAAGGTAGGCGTCTGGCCACTATCGCGACGAACCTGCAACTCTTCGAGGACCAAATCTACGGGAAGCTCTTGTTCGCACAGCCATGCTTGGCAGCCTGAAAGATAAAAATCCAAGAGTCGAATCTGCCCCAACTCGGCTGCCGAAGCCATGTCCAACTTGATAAGCTCGGCCAGAATGAATCGCTGACTCTCCAGCGACGCTTGCGGCAACAACTCGATCAATTGCTCCACTTTACCAACGGGAACGATCAGCTGAGCCTGCTCTAGGCAGCCTTCCAAGCGATCGAAAGTCGCTTGTATCGTTTGTCCGTAAGTCGTGGATTCGGGTTGATTCACTTTGTCCGGTCAATTCTTTACAATCAGGCGACTGCGTTGCTTTATACTGCTCTGGTGGCCGCATCACCCAAGCGATTCAGCATTCTTCGCCTTCGCGGCTTAAATGCGTTTCCCTGCACGCTGCGTTCCCCTGCACGCCGCTACCAATCTAGCAGAACTTCATGGAGTCTGAGATGTCAAGTGACCAGCTAACGCAACGAATTCAAAGCGGCGATGTCGATGCACTTGCTCAATTGATCGAGGAACATCGAGCGGAGTTGTTAGGCTTCATTCAGCATATCTGCCAAGATCGACTGCTCAAAGTGGTACCCCCCGAAGATCTCTTGCAGGAGGTCTCTTCCAGCGCGATCACAGCCCTGCCTCGCGTGGCCAATGCTGAGCTTGAACCCTTGTCCTGGCTTAAGCAGCTTGCACGACGACGAGTTATCGACGCCTATCGGTTTCATTTCCAGGCCGAACGGAGAGCTCAATCGCGGCAGCGTTCAGCACCCTCAGACGATTCCAAGATGGGCTGGGAGCAGTTGATTGTCGCTAGCATCACTAGCCCCAGCGAAGCGGTTAGCCGCAATATGCGACTGAGCAAGATGCAGGCGGCCATCGCCGATTTGGGCCCTGAAGCCGAATTGGCGATCAAGCTTCGATATGTCGACGGATTGAGCACCCGTCAAATTGCTGAAAAGATTGGCAAGAGCGATGTTGCGGTGCGAGTTATGTTAAGCCGGAGCATCAAACGACTTCAGGAGATGCTTGGCGCAAACCAGCAGTAGCCGTAACCCGCACGCTAGAACCCACCCGCTAGGGTCACCTCAATCGTTACAATCGTCACGGCTGCTAACGGAATGGGCTTGGAATCGAGCCTGTTTATTTCCGGAAAGTACTTTCGCGACTATCTTAGAGGCTGTGAGTCGGTGAACCGGGACGCGATAATCTTGCTTCCAACCGACCGCCTTCTGATTCCTACGCGCCCTTCGCGAGCCGATTTTTGGAGACTCGCCACATGCAATTTCAATCCTTTGAAAAACCGTTAACCCTTCACGACCTATTGTCCGCTGGCTTTAAGTACAAGTGGCGGTTTGCGATCGTGACAATGTTGACCTTCGCGCTTGGCGTTATTGGCATTTTCCTGTTTCCGCGTCGCTATGATTCCGAAGCGAAACTGATGGTCAAGCTTAGCCGCGACTATGCAGCGCTCGATCCAACGACCATGGGGCAGACAATTTCGATTCAGGAATCTCGAGAGTCCGAAATCACATCGATCGTCGACCTGCTCTCCAGTCGAGGCCTAGCGGAACGCGTCGTGGACAAAATCGGTGTCGAAGCCGTTCTGAAGAAGCACTCGTGGATTGAACTTCAAGCAGAAGCCTTACTCAATATCGCTTCAGGATTAGTTGAAGGATTCTCGGGTTCTGGAGGTTCTGATGGCGAACGTTCGGCAGAAGATATCGCGAAATTGAAACGTCGAGAAGTTGCCATCAAGGAACTGGCTGACGGCCTGAATATTAAGTCAACTAAAAAAGCCACCAACATCTCGATTGAATATCGCGCCTCCAGCCCAGAGTTGGCTCAGCAGGTCGTTTCTGAAGTGATCGCCAGCTATCGAGAAATGCAAACTCAAGCTCATCAATCGCATGGAACCTTCGAGTTCTTCGACAAGCAATTCAAGTCACACAATGCGAGCTTGAAAGAGATCGAAGAGTTGTTGAAGTCCAAAAAGAATGACTATGGCATCGTCACCATGCAAGGCAAACAGGAATCTTTACAGACGGAGATTACTGCCGTCGAACAGATGCAGCTCAACGCCGCTGCTGATCTTGAATCTGCACGAGCTAAGGTCGGCAAGTTTACCTCTACCTTGGCCACGTTGCCCACGGAATTGCTCTCTGAAAAGTCCACCGGAAATCCGCTACAGTCTACAGACTTTATGCGAGACCGATTTTATCAATTGGAGATTCGTGAGAAGGAACTCTCTGCTAAGTACTCTTCGACTCACCCCGAGCTAAAGCGAGTCCGCGAGCAGTTGGAGGAAGCAGGACAGATTATGTCGCAGCAACCCAAAGACCGCGAAGAGACCAAGATGGCCATGAATCCCGTTCGAATCGATATCCAAAGCGAGCTAGTTTTGGCGGAGGCCGATGTGCGTTCGCTGGAGGCTCGCATTGAATCGCTCGATAAAATTCACGGAAAACTGGTCGCCCAGTTAGCGGATGTCAACAAGTTGGAGATGGAGTCAGAGGATCTCAAGCGGCAAATCGAAGTTGGTCGCGAGAACTATCACACCTACGCACTTAAGCTTGAAGAGTCTCGCATCAATGCAGCTTTAGACAGCGAATCCGTCTCGAATATCAGCGTTTTTGCGGCTCCTTCGATTGAATACAAACCCGCAAGTCCCAAGAGAAGTCTGCTGGCCATTATGGCCGTGATGTTCTCCGTCTGCGTCGGCTTTGCGACTGCGTTGCAAGCAGACTATAAGGCTCGCACCAAAGAGGTCGAAGAGATTCGCAACGCCGAGCGCGAGCACTACCTGCTAACGCTACGACAACAGACGATCGAAGCAACGGAGAGGCTCGAGTCACGGAAGGCCGAAAGACAATCAGCGCGAAGTGGATCGGGACCAACCCAACTTGAAAACGATTCTGCAACGGATGATGCCGAGAGCACTAAGTTGGTGAAGGCCAAGTAAGTTCTCTGTTGCGACTTCGTTCAAGCCAAAGTGATTCATGTCATCTGTCGTTCATTCAAATCGAGACCAAGCGTGGATTCGCGGAATTCCAGTGACGTGGCCACTGGAGAAGCTGATTTATTGGACGCTACCGTTTTTGGTTGTGTTCTTTAATAGTGCGGATTTTCGAGGGAACACGGGCGAGCAGTTCGAAGTTCACTGGCAGATTCTGCTTCGCTTGTTCATCTGCATGCTTTGCGGTGCGTTTGGCGCGTTAGTACTGTTTCCCAAAACGTACCGCGATTTTCTGTCTTGGCCTGGTTTGCTACTTCTAATTGAAGTCGTTTTATACGGATTGTCGCAACTCACAAGCGTCCAAGTCAGCTACACAGTGGCAGCTTGGCTATCGTACATTTGCGTCGTCCTGATGGTCCCAGCTTCGATGCGCATCTTGGGTGGCAACGACTTTCTGAAATCGGTATTTGCGGGTCTTGTCTTGTATTTGATTGGCTCCTGGATCGCTTATCTCGTGTTCCCAGAAGTTGGTGTCCACAAAGAGTACACCACTGGTTCAGATTCAGTCCAGCGAATGGGCGGCTTGGGGCACCCCAACGAACTCGGAATCATCTCAGCCTACACAACACTCTTGGCTGCTGGCATGCTGAAAACTCGCCGCATGCATCGTTTGATTTGCTTAGCTGCAATGGCACTGGGCTTCGCAACTTTGTTGACATGCTTTAGCAGAACGGCCACCGTTTGTTGCATGCTTGGCTTGGCAGCGGTTTTTCGAACAGAACTACGCCGGATGGGAAATGCCTATTTCTATGGATTGTTTGCGATGGCGGGGTGCGTGGCCGCTTACTTTGCAATCGGGTTGGGCTGGGCGGATATTTTCCTGCAAAATCTGGTCAGCAAGGTGACCAAATCAGGCTCCATCGACGAACTTTCGACGGCGACTGGCCGAACCGACATCTGGGCTGAGGCGTTTCGGCTGATTTCGGAGTCTCCAGCGCTCGGGTACGGTTATGCGGGAGCTAGATTCGTTATGGAGGATTACAGCTACCACGCTCACAATATTGTTCTGAATGCTGCCGTTTATGCAGGCATATTCGCCTCTTTGGTGATTCTTGCCATGATTTTCGTGATCGTCCGAGGGCTACTGCTTAGGCCTGATCCCGTGGTCGATGGATTGGCCGTTTGCATGCTGTCCGGAGGGATGCTGGAAGGCTTGCTGGGAGCGGCATCCCCAGCAGCTTCGATTACAATTTGGATTTGTCTGTTGCTCTGGCGGTCCATGAACACGGACCAAACTTCTATTGCGGAAACCGAAAAGTTAGCTTAGGCTAATTTTTATCTTGGTGCGTTCCTGCACCGCTGACTAGCAAAAAACTCGACCAGATTCGAGAACTTTCTTAGAGAGGTTGGTGAGCATCGTGAAGGAATGGTTGTACGAGTTCTTTGGCTCGCAACCCCCGGTGATTGCAGCTTTGATTGCCACAACATTCACGTGGTTTATGACTGCGTTAGGTGCGGCATTAGTCTTCGTATTTAAAAGCGTTCACCGAGGGGTTTTCGATTGTATGCTGGGATTTACTGGTGGCGTCATGATCGCTGCCAGTTACTGGTCATTGCTCGCTCCAGCCATCGAGATGGCCGAAGAACAGGGCATTCCAGGTTGGTTTCCGGCTGCCGTTGGATTTGGATCAGGAGCGCTGTTTCTATTTGGCTTAGATAAACTTCTGCCTCACCTCCACATCAACTATCCTCAAGCCGATGCAGAAGGCGTACACACCAATTGGCAACGAACCACTCTGCTCGTGCTCGCAATTACTCTGCACAACATCCCCGAAGGCTTGGCCGTAGGTGTTCTCTTCGGCGCAGCAGCTTTGGGACTTCCTAAAGCTACGATTGGCGCCGCAATTGCACTGGCTATTGGGATTGGGATTCAGAATCTTCCCGAAGGCGTCGCCGTTTCCATGCCGCTTCGACGCCAAGGCGTTTCACGATTCAAGTCCTTTTGGTACGGCCAACTGAGCGCCATGGTCGAACCTATCGCAGGCGTGTTGGGTGCAATGGCGGTCTTGTTCTTTCAAGCTGTGCTTCCCTACGCGCTTGCATTTGCTGCTGGAGCGATGATCTATGTCGTCGTCGAAGAGGTCATCCCAGAGACTCAGCGCGACAAGTACACTGACTATGCTACCCTGGGTTTCATGGGTGGCTTTATCGTCATGATGTGCTTGGACGTTGCGCTGGGTTGATATGTCACATGTCTTCGGCGCAAACACACTTCGACTTCGACATCCTTATCATCGGCGCGGGAACAGCAGGGGCTAGGCTAGCGAAGCGATTGTCCGACGCTGGCCTACGCCGTATTGCGGTCGTCGAAGCCGGTGGTACTCAAACGCCCGTTCACGCTCGAGTGCCCGCTTGGTATCCTTGGTGTTTCGGTAGCAAAATCGATTGGTGTTATGCAACGACTGACCAACCGGAACTACTCGGCCGCACGATCGGTTGGCCGCGGGGAAAAATTGTCGGCGGCAGCGGCGCAATTAACGCGCTGATCGATATTCAGTCAGGCAAGCAGGACTGGGATCGCTGGGGTTGGGATTGGGCTGATAAGTTCAGCAGCCCCGATGATCCGCTCAGCCCCGAGCATCCACGCACGATCCACCCGTGGAGCGAACGATTCTTAGCTGCCTGTGAACAGTCTGGATTGCAAAGCCATCAGCCTTTAAATCAAGTTCATCGCAACAGTTGCGGTCGCTTTCTTTTGGCTCGCCGCAATGGTCAGCGCATCCACGCCGGTCAACAGTTGAGTGACCTAGGCCAAGTCACATTGATTACACTAAGCGAAATTCAAGAGTTGATTCTCTCCAACGATCGAGTCATCGGCTTAAGCATTTCCTCCGTGGGTGGATCTAGTCCAACGACAGTCTCCGCCAAGCGAGTCATTCTTTGCGCAGGTACGGTGGGATCACCGCTACTGCTTTTGAAATCCGGAATTGGTGATCCTAATGTGCTTCGTGATACTCAGATCAATTGCCGCGTAGACAGTCCCGGCATCGGGCAGAATTTGCAGGACCACTTAGTTGTCCCCATCGTTTATCAAGCTCGAACTGCTGATGGGCTGCCCAGGATTCACGGGACGGAAGCGAGATCACGCTTTCGCGCAGATGGCACGGGCAGCATGGCGAGCAACATTGCTGAGGCTACGGCATTCAAAAGCTTGGCAAAAGATCGCACGGCCGACTATCAGATCCACTTCACGCCGACTCACTATTGGAAATACCCGCGACGCGACGATGGTCGTAGCTTTCTTTCGCTGAACATTACTGACTTGCATCCACGAAGTCGCGGGGCGATTCGACTGGCGACGGACGCCAGCGGAGCGTTTCAAGCAGTGATCGATCCAAGATATCTCAGCCATCGAGATGACCTGCTTCGATTCTCAGCAGCTCTATCGTGGGCACAATCTATTGCCGAACAGTCAGCACTCGCCGAGATCATTGATAAGCCCTACACGATTCGGTCTGAGCCTAGCGAAGAACATCAATCTGTATTTCGCAAGTTTTCGCAGTCGATTTATCATCCAGTCGGTACTTGCGCCATGGAATCACCACTCGATGGCTACGATCCCGTGGTGGACTCGCACTTTAAGCTCAGGGGACTGGAGAATCTTTGGATTGCCGATGCTTCCGTGCTGCCTGATCTACCCAGTTGCAATCCCAATCGCACAATTCTGCTCCTGGCCGATCGACTCGCCCAGTTGCTAACGGACTCCTGATCCGAAACTGTTT
>CAYWNG010000048.1:0-1319 GCA_964458685.1 uncultured Pirellulaceae bacterium | reverse complement strand
TCAATGGCAGCTTCGATGAACGCAGCAAACACTGGATGCGACTTGGTGGGCTTGGACTTGAACTCAGGGTGGAATTGCACGGCCAAGAAGAATGGATGGTTCGGCAGCTCAACGATCTCGACTAGGCTACCATCGGGACTGGTGCCTGTGAATTGCATTCCGTTGGCAACGAACTGTTGACGATACTGGTTATTGAACTCGTAGCGATGGCGATGGCGTTCACCAATCTCGGCCTTACCATAGGCTTTCCTTGCTCGTGAGCCTTCAGCCAACACGGCTTGCTGATTCCCCAATCGCATTGTGCCTCCCATCTGCGTGATCTCGCGTTGCTCGTTCAGCAAGCAGATCACCGGATGCGAAGTGTCCTTATTGAACTCTGTCGAATGAGCATCCTGAAGGCCGATGATGTTCCGTGCGAACTCAATCACTGCGCACTGCATTCCCAAGCAGATGCCGAAGAAGGGAATGCCCTTCTCGCGAGCGTAACGAATCGTTTGCAGCTTGCCATCAATGCCTCGTTCGCCAAAGCCACCGGGAACAAGAATTCCATCGTAGCCCTGTAGCAATCTTTCGGCGCCTTCCGATTCGATATCTTCGCTCTGAATGCGTCCGATGCGAATCTGTGCGTGGTGGTGAATTCCCGCGTGATCCAGCGATTCATAGATCGACTTGTACGCATCTTTGTGCTCGGCATACTTGCCCACGACAGCTATGCTGATTTCGTGTTTAGGATTGCGAAGCCGATGGAGTATCTCGTTGATTGGATCTAGATTCGGCGATGTGGTCGTTAGCCCCAATCGGCTAACGATCAATTCATCCAAGCCGTTGGAGACCAAGCTGAGCGGCACTTCATAAATCGAGAAGTCCTTGTCGCGTTCTTCGATCACCTCTTGCGGTCGTAGGTTGCAGAATAGCGCGATCTTATCTCGTTCGTCCCGGGAAATCGGTTGCTCGCAGCGACAGATCAAGATGTCAGGCTGGATACCGATTTGCCGAAGTTGACCTACTGAGTGTTGGGTCGGTTTCGTTTTGAGTTCGCCAGCGGCCTTCAGATACGGAACCAGGGTCAAGTGAATGTACAGGCAGTTTTCGCGGCCAACGACAAGCGGGTACTGTCGAATCGCTTCGAGGAACGGCAAGCTTTCGATATCGCCGACAGTTCCGCCGATCTCGGTGATCACGACGTCGACGCCTTGTTCACCGACTTTGCGAATGACACTCTTGATTTCATCGGTGATGTGAGGAATGACTTGAACAGTCTTCCCAAGAAACTGGCCTTTGCGTTCCTTTTCGATTACCGAAAGATAGATTTGGCCTGT
>CAYWNG010000047.1:17649-19217 GCA_964458685.1 uncultured Pirellulaceae bacterium | reverse complement strand
CCCAGAATATCACAGCGTAGATAGCCGGAACCACTACAGGCCAGTGCAAGCCGAACAGCAGATTCCAACTCCAGATCGACAAGCCAACAAGCGAGCCTGTACCGATTAGGCCAGGAAAAAAGAACGTTGAAGTTAGGTGAGTGTTGGATAGTGGCTTGAGGTAGTGTCTGGCTACAGGACCTTGTCCGATTGCGATGGCAAAGCCGACGAGAAAGACAAGCAATGGAATCATGGCTGTTGGAAGTACGGCCAGTTCTGGCAGATCCAGGTCGACACCATATCCCTTGAGTGCTGAGATGCAAAGGATGGGGATAGCATTGGCAATGGCAGTCAGCAAAAGGACCATCCAAAGATGCTGATGAAGGAACTCCCAAATCAGCGCTTGAGTTACGGATTTCATGGAAGCAAAACTCCTTGAATCTACTGGCAGTGTCTGGCTATTGGTGCATCGTGGACAAAGACTGAGTTTGAAGTAACTAGTGCTGGCTGATACTCGCCACAAAGATATCGTCGAGCGTTAGATTCGAGTCTTCGACGACCGAAGCTCCAATCGCTTCGACTGCTCGGTGGACCTGTTCACGCTGGCCGCAACAAACATAGCACCACTCGTTTCCGCCTCCGCTGTGAGAAATGGCACCGACTAAAGATGGTGCTTGCTCGCGGGGCGATTCGAATCGCACGGTCACTCGGCGGTACGAGTCCTTGATGGAGTCCATGCTTCCAGTGAGCTGTACTTTGCCCTGATGAATGACTGCGATGCGATCCGCGACCCGTTCAACCTCATCGAGAAGATGGGATGAAAAAAGTACGGTACGTCCTTCATCAGCGATCGTACGTATGACAGCTCCCAAAATGTCGCGACGCACAACTGGATCTAAGCCGGACGATGGCTCGTCGAGCACCAGCAGCTCTGGCCGATGAGCCAACGCGACTAACAGACAAGCTCGCGCTCGTTGGCCGCGGGATAAGTGATGGACGCGAGACTTGCGATCCAGGTCGAACATGTCGCATAGTTCGTTAGCATAAGTTGCATCCCAGGTCGGAAAGAACGCCTGAGTATAGCGCATCAAGTCGCCGACTTTCATCCAATTGGGCAGGTCGCGATTCTCGGACATGTAGCCAATGCGTCCAAGCACTCCCACGGGATTGGCGACTGGATCAAGTCCAAACACGCGAACGCTGCCTGACTGAGCGTAGTGCATGCCCAGGATATGCTTCAGCAGCGTCGTTTTTCCTGCACCGTTACCGCCAATCAGGCCGAAGACTCCACCGCGCGGTATGTTCAAGCTGATATCGACGAGAGCCGCTTTGACTCCAAAGCGACGACTCAAGCGGTGGATCTCGACGACATTGGAAACGCTGGTGGATTCGCTTTGCGTATCGCGATCAGACATTGCTTTCTCCTTGTTTCTTGAGACTGCGAAGCGATGATTCTCGCTGGTGTACCAGCTTGATGACTTCGTCGAGAGTTAAGTTCATTTGATGAGCTTCGACCAGCAGTTGGTCGACGCGTTCGGTCAAGATCTTCATGCGTTCTTTACGCGCCAGAGGTGAGCCATCGGCAGAGA
>CAYWNG010000047.1:0-17639 GCA_964458685.1 uncultured Pirellulaceae bacterium | reverse complement strand
AGAGATAAACGTCCCGGCTGTTCGTCGCTTTTCGACAACGCCAGCTTGTTCTAGTTCACGATAAGCGCGAGCAATCGTGTTGGGATTGACCAGCAATTGCTCGGCCAATACCCGTATGGCAGGTAGTTCATCACCTGCGGACAAACGCCCGGAAGCTACTAAGTGCTTAACCTGGCTTACGACCTGCAAGTAGATCGGAACTCCGTCGCGAGTGTTGATGTGAATCTGCATCGGCCTCTCCGTTTTGTATTAGTACATTAATACAGTTTCGAAATCGACGAATCAAGCTCCTGGCTCAAAAAATCTCAAAAAAAATTCTTTTTGATTGCCTTGGCAATTTTGACGCAGCATCGCCAGGGGTGCTTATCATCCGACGACTCTTGATCGACAATGGGCCATTCCAAAAGCAATGGATTTCTGCACTCCACTCACTTACTGAGGTTCGCCATGGCCGCTAGTCAACACCTAAGAATCGTTATCGTCGGAGGAGTCGCTGGAGGCGCAACGGCGGCCGCGCGAGCTCGCAGGGCCAATGCCAACGCCGAGATTACCATCGTTGAAAAAGGGCCCGCCGTCTCCTTTGCCAATTGTGGTCTGCCTTACCATATTGGCGGTGAAATTGAACAGCGCGACAAGCTATTGGTTGCCACGAAAGAACTGTTCTGGAACAGGTTTCGCATCCGCGTTTGCACCGGCCATCTTGCTGAGAAGATCGACACTAAGAATCAGACCGTAACAGGCGTGACCGAAAGTGGCGATACATTCGAATTGCCCTATGACAAGCTGATCCTCTCCACGGGCTCCGAGCCCATACGCCCCGATTTCTGCAACGTGCAAGCCGAGAACTTGTTCCAGTTGTGGACGTTGAATGATATGGACCGCATCATCGCCTATCTCAAGTCAGCCGCGTGCAAGGCCGCGACGGTCGTCGGGGCTGGCTTTGTAGGGCTGGAGGTCGTCGAGCAACTTCATCGGCTGGGTCTCAAGGTGACGTTGATCGAACGTCTGCCCCAAGTGCTTGGACCGCTGGATAGCGAAATGGCTAAGCTTGTTCAGGAGGAATTGGACAAAAAGCAAGTCACAGTTTGCTTAAGTGCCAGCGTATCGAAGTTGCAAGTCGAGCAAGGTCGTGTGTCGCAGGTAGTGCTCGACAGCGGTTCATCGCAGGCAACGGACCTAGTCATTGTTGGTGCTGGAATCAGGCCGAGAACAGAATTGGCCTCAAGAGCGGGTCTAGCGCTTGGAAAAACCGGCGGCTTGGTGGTCAACGAGTTTTGTCAAACCAGCGATCCCAACATCTACGCTGTCGGCGACATGATCGAATACCACCACGGAACCCTTAATCAGAACATGCGAATTCCGCTAGCCGGACCCGCCAATCGCTCGGGTCGCGTCGCGGGTTCGCACGCGGCTTGTGGCAAGTCGCCTAAAATGCCTTCGGTGCAAGGCACTTCGATCGTTCGCGTGTTTGACGTAGCGGCTGGAACGACGGGGCTAAGCGAAAGGATGTGTAAAGCTAACAACATTCCTTATGCTTGTGCGACGATTCAGGCTCCGCATCACGCCAGCTATTTTCCTGGAGCCAAGAATTTAACGCTCAAGCTGATCTATTCGCCTGAAGACGGACGTGTCTTGGGAGCGCAAGCCATTGGAGCTGAAGGCGTCGACAAGCGTTTGGATGTGGTCGCGACCCTACTGAACTTTAGCGGGACTGTCGACGACTTAGCTGGGCTGGACCTGGCTTACGCGCCGCCTTTTGGTTCGGCCAAAGATCCTCTTCATATGGCGGCTTTTGTGGCTCAAAATGACTTGGCGGACTATCCTACCTTGGCTTCCGTCGACATCGCACTGGATGGATATCAAGTCGTGGATGTTCGCAATGCCAGTGAAATTGAAAAACTTCCTTTGCCAGGAGCCGTGAAGATCCCGGTGGATGACATTTCCAGTCAATGGGAATCGCTGGATCCTGAAGCGCCGACTATTGTAGTTTGCCACTCCGGTAAGCGGGCTCATATAGCCGCTAGCTGGTTACTCGGCAAAGGTTTTAAGGAGGTTCGCAATTTGAACGGTGGTATGTCGATTCGACGATTGACGAACCCCTAAGGAGTCCAGAAGCCTTGGACTAGGTTGTCTGTCCGCTATACTGCTCGTGACAAAGTGACCGAAAGTACTTCATAGAGGTGATCGATGACGATTCAGAAGATTCAGACGATGGTGATGGCCTTGGCCGCGATCCTACCGTCGCTTTCCCTTTCCGCGCAAGACTTTGATCCGATCGCCGCTCGCATCACCGAAGCCAAGCTGCACGGACATATCCAGTTCCTGGCCGACGACCTTCTGGAAGGACGCGGACCAGCCACGGTTGGCGATCGCTTGGCACAGCTCTACATCGAAACGCAATTTCGAACGCTTGGGCTACAGCCGGTCAAGTCATTGCAAGGCTATCGTCAGCCTTTCCCGATGCTGGGTCTAACTTCGACATCGGACAAAACATGGAACATCAAGAAGAAGGGCTCGCCTGAGTCCGCAGTCGAGTTCAAGTACTTCGACGAGTTCATTGCGGTGGCTGGTCGACCTGAAGCAAAGATCGATCTTAAAGATGCAGAGATTGTTTTTGTAGGCTATGGAATTCAAGCCCCCGAGTACCAGTGGGACGACTTCAAAGGTCAGGACCTCAAGGGCAAGATTCTCTTAATGATGAACAACGATCCTGAGTCCGACCCAAACTTGTTCGCTGGTTCGCGACGTTTGTACTACGGTCGCTGGGATTACAAGTACGAGAGCGCTGCAAGACAAGGTGCTGCAGGCGCGATCATTATTCACACAGAACACTCAGCCGGTTATCCCTTCACGGTGATTCAGACTTCGTGGACTGGTGAAGAGTTCGAGCTTCGCGACAGCGATTCACCACGATTGGATATGCGGGCTTGGATGACTCGCGATGCAACGGACAAGCTGATTCAGCACGCGGGCTTGAAGCTTGACGATCTGCTTGCCAAGGCCGAGTCACGTGACTTCAAACCGGTACCACTTGGAGTGACTTTGTCGACCTCTATCGCTTGCAAAGTTCGTCAAAGCGAGACAGCCAATATCGTCGCCATGATTCCTGGGACTGACCCCAAGCTTTCCAGTGAGTATGTCGTCTACATGGCGCACCATGATCACATTGGTGTAGCCACTTCGCGTGACGAAAACAACGACACTATTTACAACGGAGCGATCGACAACGCTTCTGGAACCGCTGCGCTACTTGCGATTGCCGATGCCATTGCCAACAGCGGAGCGAAAAGTCGCCGCTCGATTCTGTTTGCCGCGGTTGGTGCTGAGGAACAAGGCTTGTTGGGCTCCAAATACTTTGCTGAACATCCGCCGGTCCCCAACGGAAAACAGTCGGCCGTGGTCAACATCGACGGAATCAACTTTCTTGGAACGACACGAGATGTCCAGGTTGTCGGCTTTGGAAAGAGTTCCTTGGATTCGTTAGTTGATGCGGTAGCCAAGAAGCAGGGTCGCGTGGTTGTTCCTGACCGCGAACCGAGCAAGGGCTACTACTATCGCTCCGATCAATTCTCACTCGCTAAAGTGGGTGTGCCAGGTGTCTATTTGCATGCAGGGCATGAAGTCATTGGAAAGCCAGAAGGTTGGGGCAAGGAACAGCTCGATATCTGGACCAAGAAGGACTACCACCAGCGGTCCGATGAATACAACCCCAATTGGGATCTTTCAGGAGCCGTGAAAGACATTCAATTGTTGGCCGAAGTTGGCTGGCGAGCTGCCAATCAGGACGAAATGCAAAAGTGGAATGCCGGCGATGAGTTCGAAGCCGCTCGGAAGGCTGCGATCAGCCAAGCCGCGAAGTGACGCCAAGAAGGACTGAGTTTGCTTTTCACCTGCTTCTCAGAATTTGTACCGGCGAATGTAGGGTCGCGTTCGCCGAAAGGCAAATGCTGCTAATATCATAAAAATCGCGTTGAAAGCCAGAAGATCTCGCGGTCTGAGGCGTTCGACGCGGAATTCACCGAAATCGACAGTTCGTGGTCGGTTGGAACTTTTGCCGCTCGCCCATCAGCACCCTTGGCGGTAAAATTCGACCCTCGCTCGTCGAGCGCATAACCACTTTTCTTAAAATCAAAATCTCACACGGTTTTCTAAATCACAATGAATGAAGAGATCTTCCAGCACGTCCAACAGGCCTACGGTGTCGAGAATTGGTCGGCAGGCTACTTCGAAGTAAACGCTCGAGGGAATATCTCCGTTCATCCAGCAGCCGGTGATGCGCGGTCGGCAGATCTCAAAGAGATCGTCGACTATTTGATTGCTCGCCACAAAGTCCAGGCCCCCATCGTACTGCGATTCCCACAGATTCTTTCGGCTCAACTGCGCAAGCTCTCAGCCGCCTATCAAAGTGCGATTGCCGAGTACAAATACGGCGGGCAACACTTTCCGCTCTTCCCCATGAAGGTCAATCCGCGGCGAGAGGTGGTCGAAGAGTTCCTGCGAGAGTCCGGACGTTTGAACGTAGGCTTGGAATGCGGTAGCAAGGCTGAACTCTACGCTGCTGTCGCCCAAGAACAGCCTCCAGGATCGTTGCTACTGTGCAACGGCTTCAAGGACGAGACCTTCGTGCGCACAGCATTGCTCGCGGTTCAAGCCGGCAAGCGCGTCGTGATCGTAGTCGAAAAGCTCAACGAGCTGAAGATGGTCATCAAGCTGGCTACGGAGCTGGGCGTAGCTCCTGAAGTTGGCTTGCGTGCGAAGTTGTATTCTCGCGGCTCAGGCAAGTGGGCATCGTCGGGCGGTGACTCGGCCAAGTTTGGTTTGACGACGTCTGAAATACTCGAGTGCATTCGCATGCTACGCGAAGCTAAGCTCGAGAACAAACTCTCGTTGCTACACTTCCACATCGGCTCGCAGATTACCGACATCAAGCGAGTGAAGAACGCTATGAAAGAGGCGGCTCGCGTTTACAGCAAGTTGCGGCAGATCGACTGCAATATCGAGTTCGTTGACATCGGTGGCGGTCTTGGCGTTGACTACGATGGATCGAAGACGCGTTTCGATTCAAGCGTGAATTACACGGTCCAAGAGTTCGCCAACGACGTGATCTACTCGTTCCGCTGGGTTTGCGAAGAAGAGAACGTTCCAGTTCCGCATATCGTCACCGAGAGCGGTCGTTTCATGACGGCTTATCACTCTGTGTTTGTGACTTGCATTCGCGACGAAATCGAAACCTTTGCTGACGACCAACCGGAAGTAACCATCGACGCCGATGATCCGCTGGTGATTACCGAGCTGAAGGATCTGTGCGATTCGATCAATACCAAGAACTACAACGAGTACTATCACGATGCTATCCAGCTCAAGGATGAACTACAGATTCAGTTCAACTTAGGCTTGGTCAGCTTAGAAGATCGAGCCAAGGGCGACGTTTTGTTCTGGGAGATCTGCCATCGCGCGTTGCGTGAGGCCGAAGAGGATGCGTTTTCGGACGAAGAGTTCGAGCAACTCAAGAGCAGTTTGGCTCAAAAGTACCTCTGCAATTTCTCCTTGTTTCGCTCGGCACCCGATTCCTGGGCGATTCGGCAGTTGTTCCCGATCATGCCGATCCACCGCTTGAACGAAAAGCTCACCGATTATGCGACGCTGGTTGATGTGACCTGCGATAGCGACGGCAAGATCGATCGTTTTGTGGATATCAAGGACGTAAAGCACACACTGGAACTGCACAATTGGAAGCCCGATCAGGCCTACTACTTGGGCATTTTCCTCGTGGGAGCCTACCAAGAGGTGATGGGCAGTCACCACAACCTTTTCGGTCATCCCCACGAAGCCCACATCGTGATCGAGAAGGATGGACGTTTCCACGTAACGCGGATCGTTCAAGGCAGTTGCATCAACGACATGATTCAGTTCGCCAAGTACGAACCAGCGCAGCTTGTCGAGTCGTACCGCAAGCAGGTAATGGCTCAGGTTCACGCCGGCGTCATCACCGAAGAGTCTGCCAAGGAATTGGTCAAGCAGTACGAATCCGTCGCCAGCAAGAGTACTTATCTAGACTAGCGACGGCTCATATCGTCGCCTTTCGTACAGAAAGATCGCCTTTCGCTCTGAATGTAGGCTTTTGCTCCGCAAAAGTAGCGTACCCTAGCTGATCCCGCCAGGGTTCAGATCCAGGGTTCAGATCCGAAGAACGGGCGGGACGCCGGCGTCCCCGCCCGCTTAGTCTTTCTATCCGCTTAAACCGCCTGGCAGACCGGACCTGTAAGAGACTGGCTTAGAAGCTCAATGAAAACACTGAAACTAGCCGCAAGCCGTTAGGCTCCGGTTATCATTGCTTCAAACTGGCCGCCGAGACCCTAAACTGGAACTGGGCTATTCCACTTCGGCTGTTAAGAAAACCGGACGCTAACGCGGTTCCGGCTGGTTTTCTAAGCCGGACAGTCTCGTAAGCGGGCGGGACGCCCGTGCACCCGCTACATTCGCGGAGAGCGAAAGGCAACTATCATTTTCGCAGATGGTGTTGTTTAAGCCACTGCCAAGCATCGCTCAAGGTTTCGGAGAGATCGCGAGTCGTATAGCCCAGCTCGCGTCGAGCTTTACTAGAATCGTAGAAGTGGAACAGTTGTCCCATGGCAATAGCGGCACCATTGATGTCGCCCTCTCGAATTGGCAGCACAGCGCTGATGGCGTTGAGCACTCTTGCGAACGACTCGATGGCGCGACGTGGGCTGAGCACTCGCTTGGACTTACCAGAAGTCTTCAACATTCGCGACCACAGTTCTTGGTAGGTCATGTTCTCGCCTGCAAGGATGTAGGCTTCGCCCCATCGACCGTGATCGATAGCCGAAACGATTCCTTTGGCCACATCGCGTGCATCGCAAACGCTACAGCCACCTGACGGAGCGAACGCTAGAGGAGCGCGGTAGACTTCTAACATCATTCGACCACTGGATGGCTTCCAGTCGTTGGGCGCGAGCATCAACCCAGGGTGAATGATCTTGGCCTTTAACTGTTCTTCACGAATCGCTTGCCGTACCACTTGTTCAGCTTCACGCTTGCTGATCACGTAGGTGCATTCCGTTTTAGGAACGCCTTCGGACGTTTCGGTCATGGGTTGATCGATGGCTGTTGCTGCTGGGAGTGTATCAACGGTCGAGACGTAGATCAGGTTGGCTCCAGTCGCCAAACAGGCCTTTACCACGTTACGAGTGCCTTCGACATTGACTCGCCGCGACTCAGCCAGTCGCTTCCAGCCAATGTGTATCATGGCGGCGCTATGGATGACGGTCGAACAGCCTTCGCTGGCTTGGCGAAGCACGGCTGGATCACTCAGATCACCTTCGACGACTTGTATGTCCAGCCCTTCAAAGCAGAGTCGCGAGGTTCGCGCGCGACAAAGGGCTCGAACGGGAATCTGTCGTGAGACTAATTCCCGAATTACACAATTACCAACAAGGCCAGTGCCACCAGTCACGAAGATCAATCGGTCTCTCCTGCCTCGTCATACCGAAATTGGAATTCTATTCTGGATGGAAAAGCTCTCGATCGATTGAGAATGACACTCGCAATCTATCGTGTGCGTGGAGCTTGCTGCGGTTGGTCCGTAGCTGGAATTAGTATGACTGAAGATTCTCGCGGAACAACAGCTACCCGCAAAACATCTCGAGAGTATTGATGGCAGTTGATGCAAGTGGTCAGCGTATGCATGTAAGTGTAAGCCGCACCGTCCAAATTCTGCTGTTCAGCCTGCTCCATCAGCTTCGTTGCCGATCGCAGAAGATCGCCACGATAGTGCGTATAAACTTGATCTTCACGCGGCCGCCATACACGCGAGTCGCAGATGTTGCGGAGATCTTCCGCGCCCTTGCGAATCAATTCGAAGTTGGCAGAGGTGAGTCCCTCGACAATTCGCTGCGACGATCCCAACTTGGCTCGCATCGCGATACCCAAATCAGGCGACTCGACACTGTTGAAGCCAGGCTGTTGAGCTATGGCAAATCCTCCGATAGCTAGCAACAAACCGCCGACGATCATTACGCGATGTTTCAAAGTCATGGCCGAGTCCTTTCACAGAGATTGCCTTATTCTCTGTATCGGTCGGCTCAATCGCTACCTTCAGAATACTCGCCCCGCTGAGCCGATTTGCCGCAATCATAACCCGCTGCGTCAGCGAGGGACAGTATCACAGCCTCAACCAAAGACTCTTCAGATACTCAGTCTCCGGACAGTTCGCGGAAACCGGATGACAAGCGGCCGCACCACTCTTGGCGATGATTTGAATATCGCGAGGCGTCGGATTGGGGTTGAAATCCGATGGCAGGAAAGCCGATCGCGCGGCGGCTCGTACCAAGCGCGTGAACTCAGACTCAGGCAGAAGTCCAGCACATGAGCAAGTGAGCATCAATCCGCCAGGCTTCACTAACTGCATCGCCAGTCGATTGAGATCGAAATGTTTGCGAGTTCCCTCTTCCACTTCGGCGCGATTGCGAATCAGCTTGGGAGGATCTAAAACGACGACATCAAATTGACGACCACCGCGCAGCATATCTCGCATGTAAGCGAACGCATCGGCTTGCGTAAACTTGACATTACGACACTGATTCAAAGCCGCGTTCTGACGCGCTGTAACTAGCGGCGCTTCATCAAGATCGATTCCGGTGACTTCGCTCGCTCCACCTCGCTTGGCTGCCATTACGGAAAAGCCGCCTGTGTAACAACAGATGTCCAACACGCTACGATCACGACAGAGTTCGGAGAGCTTAAATCGATTGTCGCGCTGATCACAAAAGAAGCCCGTTTTGTGACCGGTGCCAAAGTGGACTCGATACTGCGTCCCGTGCTCGGTAACAGTCACTTGTGGAGGAAGTTCGGGGCTTGAGCGACTGGATAGCTCGAAGCCTTCTTGGCTGAGCAGATTGGGGCTCGGGCTTATCAACCAGTGCTTCGTCCCAAGCTTGGCTGACAATCGTCGCAGAATCTCTTCAACGCGAGGCGCCATGGCGATGCTGAAAATCTCAGCACTCAAACAATCGCCGTAGCGGTCTATGGCCAATCCCGGAAATCCATCCGCCTCGGCGTGAATCACTCGGTAACAATCGGTACATTCATTCAGTCGCAGTGCTTCGACGCGCAAGCTGATCGCGCGGTCGATCAAATGATCCCAAAAGGAATCGTCCGGCAGCGAATCCAACCACGAGACCAAGCGAATGGCGACTTCGGACTTCGGGTTATAAATGCCGTAAGCAAACGGTACCGCCTCACCTGATTCGGTGTCGTTGTGAAGCACTCGCACCCAATCACCTGCGACCGGATCTCCGTCCATTTCAACGATACGTTTGCGATAGACAGTCGGGTGCGTCGTCCGACGGCTAATGATTGCCTGAACCAGTGGCGTTCTCGCGTCCAAGGCCAGCGGCAAGACCGTGGGTAGCTTGTACTGAGGACCACGGAGATATTGCTTATTCTGAGGTTTGAACCGTCGCTGAGCCATTGAGTAAAACGTAACGAGTGGTCTTCGGATTGAGTATGATGAACCGACTATCTTACTCACGAAAGTTGCCCGAGAACGCTCAATTCTCCGGCGGAATCTCAGATTGCGGGGAATCGAATCGGTAAGTCCCCTCAGACGGACAATCTCTACAGCTCAATCGTTCTCGATCTATTACAATAGAAGGCATCGGTCGGCGACATACTGACCTTTCCTTGTACTTATCCCGCCTCGATCCAATCCTACCCAAGTCCCATAACGGAAGTGCCATGTCGAGCCTTCGTCGAAGTCTAGTACTACTGGCCTTAGTGCCACTGCTGAGCAGCGTTCAGCAGATCTATCTGACGCAGCCAGTTCAGGCTCGGCCGATCCAAGCTGAAAGTTCTGCCCAAGCCAAGAGTGCCGCCGAGCCACCTGCAAAGATCACTGCTGAAGCCGCAGAGTTCTTCGAGCGTGAAGTGCGTCCGCTTCTGCTTGAAAACTGCATTGGATGCCATAGCCAAGCCGTCAACAAAGTCAAAGGCGGCTTGAATATGGACAGCCGCCAAACGCTTATCGAAGGCGGAGATAGCGGTGCGGGAATCGATCTCCAGTCGCCTGATAAGAGCTTGATTTTGGAAGCGGTTCGACGCCAATCGATTGAGATGCCGCCCGACAAACCGCTGTCGCCTCAACAGGTTGGTGTGATTGAGAAGTGGCTCAAGATGGGAGCTCCCTGGCCCGAGCATCCTTCCAGCGAGACCGGTGGAGAGAATTGGGTTCAGCGGCGAGCTTCGGAGCATTGGTCTTGGAAGCCCATCCGCGAAGTGCAAGTTCCGATTGTAGTTCCTGACGCAGAGAATAGAGATTGGCCCAAGACAGCCATCGACGCTTTCATCTATCAGAAGCTGCAAGAGCAGAAGATCACTCCGTCAGCTCCTGCGGCACCGCATGAGTTAGTTCGACGATTGTACTTTGATCTCATAGGTCTGCCTCCAACGCAAGATCAGTTGCAGCAGTTGACTCCAGGAATAGATCCGTCGCAGTTGATTGACCAACTGCTTGCATCGCCTCAGTTCGGTGCGCGGTGGGGTCGGCATTGGTTAGACTTGATGCGATATGCCGAGACGCTTGGGCATGAGTTCGACTATCCGATTCGACACGCTTGGCAATATCGCGAATCTGTGGTCAACGCCTTTAACGATGATGTGGGCTACGACCGCATGATCGCCGATCATTTGGCGGGCGATCTCAATGCAAATCCGCGTATCCATGCTTTGACCGGAGTCAACGAGAGTCTCGCTTCAACGGCTTGGTGGTGGCTGGGCGATTCGGTGCACGCGCCGGTTGACGTGAAGAACGACTGGGCGACTCGCCTTGAAAATCAAGTCGACGTATTCTCTAAAACGTTTCTCGGAATGACCGTCGCTTGCGCGCGTTGCCATGATCACAAGTTTGATCCCATCGGTACAAGCGACTACTACGGTATGGTGGGTGTCGCCAGAAGCACGCGACGACGTTTTGCGATTACCGACCCACATCAAAGAATTGCCGAGCATCGCAAGTTGTTGCGAGAAGCTTTAGACAAAGCACGGCCGCAAGTCGAAACCGCGTGGCGCGGAGTTCAGCGAGATAACGTGAGTCGATGGTTGGAGCAGATGGTCGCGCATTGGCGTTCGTTACCCGCTGATCAGCTTCAACAGCAACTGCCGCTGGGATCGCCGCTTTTCGCCTTGCGTTTATTGGTGGATCAGCCTCCACCAGGAACTGACGCGGAGTCCTTCTATGCAACGCGACTGAGTCAACTGCGTCAGGAAGCTCAACGGGCTCAAGACGAGTATTCCAAGTGGGAATCGGAGAGTCAATTGCTTGCGGATTTTTCCAAGGGCTTACCAGAAGGTTGGAGATTAGAAGCGATCGAGCGAGAAGATCTTTTGAGGAATCCTAACGCTCCTTCGATCGATTGGTTCGATAGCTCGACGCCGTTGCCAGCGCGACGCAATGTGCTTAGCAGTGATGCAGTTGGTCGATCGCAGTTTGTTACGCTTAGATCGCCCAACTTCGATCTTGCCAAACGCTGTGTTTGCGTCAAGATGCGCGGTAAGTCTACGCAATCGATGGTCTGCGTGGATGGATACTTCATGGTTGAAGTGCAAGGGTTGCTGTTTGCCGACTTACGCAAGCCGATCGATCAACCCGAGGATTGGGGCTGGGTTGTTCACGCCGGTGATTTGAACAAGTACATCGGCGATCCAACGTTCTTGTCCTTGGAAGCAGAATCGAGTGCTTGGTTCCAAATCAGCGAAGTGCGTCAAGCTGATCGTGGACCTCCGCCCTCGCCACATCTCGCTTCGCTCAAGCTTCTCGAGACTGGAGCGGCCAGTCGTGAAGCGTTTGAAGCGGTGGTGACAGAACTTCTTCGTCAATCGTTCGATGCTGCGTTGGCTTCCAGTGAGCTGGCTTCGACTGACGCAAAAGACGCTCAGCAGATCAATCCGCGGATCGAGTTGGCTCGCGCTATGTTGCGACACAACCCAGAATTGTTGCTCGGCGAGAAGGCTAGCTCGCTACAGCAATCAGCCGCAGAGATTCAGCAGTTAGCCGCACGAGCGCCAGCTCCGACGATCTTGATTGCCGCTGAAGAGGGCGATCCACGTGATTGCGCGATTGAGCTTCGTGGCAATCCACACATGGCCGGAGATATCACTCCACGCGGTTGTTTGCAATCGTTGACACCTTGGCAAGAAGTGCAGAGTGGATCATCGGGTCGCGCCGAGTTGGTAGCCTCAATGACGAACCCCAAGCATCCACTCGTAGCACGAGTGATGGTCAATCGCGTTTGGTACTATCTGATGGGACGAGGCCTAGCAAACTCACCAGACAACCTGGGTGTGTTGGGAAGCCGACCATCGCATCCCGAGTTGCTCGACTATCTAGCACAGCAATTCATGAAGAACGATTGGTCGATCAAATGGTTGGTGCGAGAAATTGTTTCAAGCCAGACCTATGCACTCAGCAGTACGCCGCTTAGCGAACACTCGAACAGCGATCCTGAGGGAAGCTTGTACAGCCACCGAGTCGTTCGCCGATTAGATGCTGAGGTGTTGCGGGACGCGATGATACAAACCTGTGGATCGCTCGATTTACAACTGACAGGACCGAGTGTGCCGGTTCACTTGACTGAACAGATGACGGGGCGAGGCCGACCTGGTTCCAGCGGCCCACTCGACGGTAACAATCGACGCAGTGTTTTCTTGGAAGTTCGGCGTAACTTCTTGAATCCATTTCTAATGGCCTTTGACTTCCCGATGCCCAGTACAACGACTGGCAAACGCAACGTCTCCAACGTTCCAGCCCAGGCACTTGGGCTGTTGAATGATCCTTTGGTCGAGGAATTGGCTAAGCGATGGGCCGCTCAAACATCCTCGATAAGCGTTCCACGCGAGCGGATCGATCGCATGATTACCATTGCCTTTTCGCGACCGGCTACCGAAGCCGAATTGGATCGTTGTGCCGAGTTCGTTACACAGTCTGGCGAGAGTGGTTGGATCGATTTGGCTCACACGTTGATCAACGCCAAAGAGTTTTGGTATTTGAAGTGACTCAGGCTGTGGTCGTAATTTTGAAATTCTCTCCGAAAGATTAGATAAAATTCGTCAGATCGCGAATCCACCTTTCGTAGCAATTTCACTTTCAACGAGGGTACTGCCATGATGCTGCAAAGACTTATCGCAACTCTATTTTTGGGCGCTCTGACCGTAGGAGCCTCGGCGGTTGAAATTCTCACGAGAGAAGTCCGCGTCGTTGACGAAAATGGCAAGCCAGTTGCCGATGCCTATGTCGACTGTTGGTTAGTCAACGAAAAGTACTTCTGGCCCAGCAAGCTGGTGCCTCGGGTACCCGTCAAGTCAGACAAAGAGGGGATCGCAAAATTCTCTTATCCTAAAGATTACAGCCTTCTCGAGTCGACGACGATTGAGTCTGTCAAGCTTTCTGTCTCGCACGCCGACTTTACCAACAAGGATGTGGTTGTTCCAGTTCCAGGGAAGGATGGAAAGCCCTTTGAGATTGCCTTGGAGGCGGGATCGAACCTGACTATTCACGCCATCGACGAGGATGGCAAGCCGGTCAAGCAGCCCTTCGCCGTAATGTTGACCAAAATGGGCATGGTGTCTCGATGGAACCGCCCCTCGCCTGACGTAGTCAACAGCCGCGGTTTGTCGGACGGCCTGCATCAGATCATGCTGGTACAACCCGCACCTAACGGGCAGCATCTCTTTAGCGACGTCCAAGTGCAGATGTTCAGCAAAGCCACCAAGCCATCGATCGAATTGAAAGATATCGAGCTGTTGCCAGGTGCAGTCGTTACCGGCGCTTTGGCCGCCGATGTGCCACGACCAATTCGCAATGGCTACGTCATCTCTGTCTCTGTTCCCCTTCCATCGAACGATAGCTGGGATGATAAGCTGCCGTCGTTGCTCTACTACGATTCGGTCGACATCAACCAGGACGGATCGTTTAGGTTTCCCTCACTTCCATCGACTGGAACGCTTCAGTTGATTGCAATCTGCGACGGCTGGGTGGGGGAACAGGACAAGGAGACGCCCTTCATCGTGGGTGAGACATTTGAAGTCGACGGAGACCTGAAGGATATCGAGCTGAAGATGCAGCGGACGTTCGATGCCAAGATTCGCGTCGTCGACGACAAGGGAAAGCCGCTCGCTGGTGTCACCGTTGCGTGCTCACCGAATCAACTCTTCAAAAAGGGTGGCTCGACTTTGTTGGGCGAGCGTTTTGATTCGATGTCAAGCCTACGATCACAATTGATGTCAGAGCCTAGTGCTGAGAGGGGCAATTCCAATCGATTTAGCGCCGTTTCTGACGACGTAGGCCGGTTGACGATTCGCAATCTACCCAGAGGTCGATGGAGTACCAGCTATGACGCATGGACCGAGCCCGAATCAAAGCTGCGGATCGACTTTAACGACGACCTTGAAGGCAAACTTCCACCCGAAGGGCAGTACGAAGTCGAATTCGACTTGAAGATACAGATCAAGAAAGAGTGATAGTCGCCTTTCGCTCCGCGAAAGTAGCGGGTACTTCGCGCTCTCCGCAGCTACTTGACGTTGCTACGCTACTTTCGCGGAGCGAAAGGCGACTATGCGCGGAGCGAAAGGCGACTATCCAGCGCGCGAAGCGACTATGCAGACTTCTTCTCTTCGGCTTGATTGAGCTTATTGTAAAGCGTCTTGAGGCTGATCTCTAATTCGTCAGCGGCGGCTTGCTTGTTGCCGTTGTGTCTTGCGACGGCTTCAGTGATCGCAGTGAGCTCCAGCTCGCGAAGTGACATCGGTCCCATCGCTCGAAGCTCTTTTCGCAACCGACGATCGGTGAATTGCTTCGGCAAGTGCTCGGCCAAGATCGGTGGCGTCTCGCAAAGGATCGAAGCGTGCTCGATCACATTGGCAAGCTCGCGAACATTACCGGGCCAAACGTGACTGGTAAGTAAGTCCATCGCTTCGGTAGAGAACAACTGATTGTCGTCAATCACATCTTGTCGGAAGCGTCGGAATAGGTGGATGGCTAGTTGTGGAATATCGCTTGTCCGTTGACGCAGCGATGGAAGATGGATTTCAAAGGTGTTGATGCGGAACATCAAGTCCTCGCGGAATCCGCCCTTTTCGACCATCTCTTCCAGATTGCGGTGAGTTGCACAGACGATTCGTACGTCGACTTTGAATGGCTCGTTATCGCCCACGCGACGAACTTCGCCGCTCTCGAGAACTCGCAGCAACTTAGCCTGCATGGCTAACGGCAACTCGCCAATTTCATCAAGGAAAACTGTGCCGCCTGAGGCCATTTCGAATAGGCCATCGCGTTGCATATCGGCGCCGGTGAAGGCACCTTTCTTATGACCGAACAGTTCGCTTTCGATCAAGTTCTCTGGAAGAGCGCCGCAATTGACCGCAACGAACGGTTTGTCGGCTCGCATGCTTTGATCGTGGACGCTACGAGCAACCAGTTCTTTACCGCAGCCAGTTTCGCCGCGAATCATAACAGTCGACTGAGTTGGAGCAACCTTAGCGATCAGCTTTCGAACGACGTCCATCGACGGGTGGGCACCAACCAGTTGCTGATGGACGCCTGACTTTTCGACTCGCTTTTTCACAGCGTAAAACTGTCGAACCAGATCGCGTCGATCGTGAATCGTCTTGAGTAACGTGCGCAGGTCGTTCCAACTGCACGGCTTCGTCAAATAGTCGCAGGCACCATAGCGCATTGCAGCGACGGCTGTTTCGAGAGACTTCTTGCCAGTCAGGACGACCGCTTCAGTCTGAGGCGATTTTTCTTTGACCTGTCGAATTACTTCAACGCCGTTGATGCCGGGCATATCCAAGTCGACGATCAAGCAATCGTATTGCTGCTTGCGAGCTTCTTGAATAGCTGTGTTTCCATCGGGGCAGACGGTGACACTATGGCCCATGCGTGGCAATTCCATGGCCATCAAGTCCTGTAGGGACTCTTCGTCATCGGCGAAGAGCACAGTCAGTCCATTAAGCTGTTTGGCGTTTTTCATAACTTCGGTTTTGTACGGGATTCAACGGAATCGTAAGTGTAAATCTCGAGCCTTTTCCAGGACCGTTACTTTCGGGGACTAATGTGCCCGCGTGGTCCTGAACAATTCGATACGTGATCGATAGGCCTAAGCCCGTTCCTCGTCCATCGCGGCGTCGCGTAAAGAAGGGCTCAAACAAATGCGTCATGACTTCATTGGTCATTCCGCATCCATCGTCTTCGATAATTACTCGGAAGTTGGTTGTGTCGCAAGACAGATGCACGCGGACCTCTTGGCCATCTTCGCTAGCATCCAGTGAATTGGTGAGCAGGTTGAGTACGACTTGTTTGATTTCAGTCGGACTAACCCAAGCTTCTGCGGATGTATCGCCCTCAAAACGTATCGTGCGATTGCGATACTGGCCCAAGTGTCTGACCAGTTCGACCATATCATTCACACAGTCGTAGATATTGGCCGTTTGCCGAGGCTGTGATTCCCCAAGTCGCGAAAAGTCCAGCAATCGCTCCGTAATCCCTTTACAGCGAAAGGCCTCGTCTTGAATCTTTTTGAGGTAGCGGCTCAGGATCTTCAGTTCCTCGGAGTCCCAATGATCATCTCTGGCTTCTGCATCGGACTCGGAGGTTTCCTCGGAACCGTCTGCGGATTTCTCGGCCAATTCGCGATGGAGGATGTCATGAAGTCGGCTCTCCAGAGCTTCAGCGCTCCAAGCAATCGAAGCTAGAGGGTTGTTGATCTCATGCGCCACACCAGCGGCTAAGAAGCCAACGCTGGCAAGTTGTTCACTTCTAACAACTTCTTGCGTACGCTCGCGAACTTTACGGTCCAAGTTATTTTTGATCTCAACGAACAGGCTGGTCATCTTGTTCTGAGCTTCGGCCAATTCCGAAAGTTCGTCGCGCGAAGCCAAGATGATGCGATGGTCAAAGTCGCCCGCAGCAATTCGACGGCTACCATTGAGCAGTTCTTTGAATGGTTGTACGACCTGCTTCCTTAGGAACCAAATCGAGAATGTCAGCAACCCAAGGAGCACCAGACCACTGGCAACAATGATAATGATCCATGCGTTGTAGGTCGATTTGACGTGAGTTCGTAAAGTCCGCATGCGATCTGTAAGTAGATTCAACAAGCTGTGTGCGTCTAGGGCAATGTCATCCAACAGACTACCGACCTTCTTTGCTTTGGTGGCTGAATCGCCCTGGAATTCGTAGTCCATTTGCTCAATCAACTTTACCTTATCTCGCATATCGTTGATCAATGCCAGTTCGGCGGAGCTGGTTGCTAGAAGTGGATCTTTTTCGACTTGAGTCTCAAGGCGCTTACGTCGACTATCTAGCTTGATGCGAACAAGATTGAGGTGATAGAAAAAGTCCTGGTTCTGCTGTAGTGCTTTGGCTCGTTTTTCGCTGGGTTGTGACAGGAATTCAATCGCATCTAGCCCGCGCGTGCTTTCTCGAGAAGTGATGGAGCTCTCGCCACGACGAAAGATGCTACGAAGTTCACCAATCTCTTGGCCAAGGCTCCACATTTCATAAACTTCAGCCGACAGCTCACCGACGCTTTTGGTAAGGTCCTTGTAGGCGTAAACACCTTGCAAGC
>CAYWNG010000046.1:17697-19364 GCA_964458685.1 uncultured Pirellulaceae bacterium | reverse complement strand
TGGCTGTGTTGTTGGCGTTGCTGGAATCTGCACCAGCAGGCAACACTGCTTCCTCAAACGAAATCGCGTAAGGACTTTGGAAAGGCTTACCAGTTCGATACAGCAGGACTGAGTTTGCTAAGGCGTGAAGCGACATCAGTAGTAGACTCACGGTTACGGAAGCGTACCAACAGCTTTTCGGAATGCCCAACGAGGCTGATCCCACTGGATGAACGAAATAGACGAACTTGAGTCCACCTAGAATTAGCATCCAACACGAAATTATGACGATCCAGTGAGAGAACTGCGAGAGTCGATTGTTCGTCCTCGTACCAACACGCACCGACCAGACGTCGACAGCGATATGGCCGCCTTCGGCCATGACAAAGGAGGCTGCCAAGAGAGCCATCCAAACCATCGCAAAGCGCGAGAGTTCTTCGCTCCAGCCGAACGGATGGTTCAAAACGTACCTCGCAAACACCTGCACGCCCATCGTTCCCAAAATGATGCACAGCATCGATGCAGCCAAGACTCGCTCGACTTGGACCAATCGGCAAGTCCAGCGATGGACCTTTTGAGACAACAGGTCAGCTCCAAAGTTAACTTCGGTGGAGTTCATCGCGAGACCTCCACTGGTACACGAGCTTCCTTCGGCTTGGAGGCAGTTGTTTCGCGGTACATGTCGCTGAAGGGGTGGCCGTTCGAAAAGAACTTAATGCATCGTTGTCGAATCGGTTCGATATCGACATCGCGAATGATCTCGATCGTCTTCTCGTTTTCCCAGCGAGTGAGAATCTCTTTCTCTTCCTGTTGCAAGCCTTGATAGACTTCCATGCCTAATTGATGAATCGTCGATTGCAGCGAGTCTTGTTGTTCTTTCGATAGCTTGTTCCACGCTCGATCGTTGACCATGACTACGGTCGAAGATTGAATGTGTCCAGTCAGGCAAAGGTAGGGCTGCACTTGTTGGAAGCTCATCGATTCGATCACGGGAATTGGATTCTCCTGTCCATCGGCTGTTCCGGTTTGCAAAGCTAAGTAGACATCCGAGAAGGGAATCGCCATTGGACTAGCTCCCATGGCTTCTCCCGACAACTGCCAAATTTTTGCCGCTGGAAAACGCAGACGAAACCCAGCCAAATCCTGTAGGTTGTGAATCGGCCTATTCGACGTGATATGTCGAGCTCCATAGGCCCAGGTATCCAAAATTCGCACGCCGTATTTTTGACGCAATATCTCCCAGTGCCTTGCCAACATTTCGCTGTGAGCCACCTCCAACATGTGATCCAAGTCGCGAAAGGCAAAGGCCGCGTCAAAGATTCCCAGCGGTGGATGCCACATCGCTAAGAAAGATGGACCCGCGACGACTAGCTCGAGCTCGCCGGCGACTAACTGTTCGACAAGTTCGGGCTCGTTGCCAAGCTGAGACGCGGGAAACACAGTCACGCTTAGTCCACAACCTGATTCCTTCAGTCGCTCGTCCAACTTGCCCGAGCCATACTTGTGTGATGGAGCACGAACTTCGTAGACGTGACCCATCTTCAGTCGCGAAGCTGCGTCAGTAGACTCGCTACAGCCCACTAGACACACGCTAAGCGTGATGATTAGAGTCGGCAACGATCGCATTATTGCGCAAAGTTTCATGCAGGCGGGACGACTAGCAGTCGTGTGTAGGGTTGGAGCAGGAA
>CAYWNG010000046.1:0-17597 GCA_964458685.1 uncultured Pirellulaceae bacterium | reverse complement strand
TGATTATAGCAACTTGATGCGAATATTGCGGTACCATGCTTCGGCTGGAGGACCGGAGTGGATTTGAAGACCAATGATCCCTGTAGCTGCAATATCTTTGTCCTGCTCAGTGTAGTCGACCATCTGCTGACCGTTCACAAAGATCTGAATCTTGTTGTCCTTGGCGATTACACGAATCGCATTCCAGTCTTCTTTTTTGATGATCTTTAGCGAGTCGGCGGGCGTTTCTGCCATGAACTTCTTACGCCGCGATTCGTCGTATAAGGCGCCCCAGATCGAGCGATCTTTACCGACCATGCCGATATCGCATTGATAGCCGATCACCTCGTGGTGGTTGGGAATTCGCTCACTACGAAACTGCACGCCTGCGTTGTCGCCTTCGCCAATCAACTTGGCATCCAGTCGAAGTTCAAAGTTGGCGTAGCGCTCCTTGGAGCACAGAAACTCGTTGTTGGGAATCTTGTTTTTCAAGTTGCCAGCGACGATCGCTCCAGATTCAACGCGGAAGTACTGCAAGTTACCTTCCCAGCCTTCCAGCGTCTTTCCGTCGAATAGCGGCTTGAAGCCCGATTCATCCTCCGCCGCGTTGCTCGCAGCAGCGGCAGGAGATACTTGCGTCTTGCCGCTTTCGCTTTGTGCCATCGCTGGTGTCGCGAGAGCGTCGAACAAAAACACGGATAGAACGCATGCCAAGGATGCTTTGAGCATTAGGCATCGAACAAACTTGACGCCGCGCAATTTCATGGTGAATACCTCAGGAACAGCATTGGAGTTTCGCCGATAGGTTGACTTCGAAGGCGTTGACTTCGAAGTCAGGGGCCTAAAAGTCACCCCGAGATTCTAACACAACTGCTTGTCCACTGCGGCAGCGACTCGAGCACATCTGCGCATGGTGTCGTCGAATTGTTTGAAGTCCAGCGATTGGTAGCCGTCGGACATCGCCTTTTCAGGGTTAGGATGCATCTCGATGATCAATCCATCAGCTCCGGCTGCGACCGCTGCCACACACATGTCTGGAACCATGTAAGCGTGTCCAGTTCCGTGGCTTGGATCGATGATTACCGGCAAGTGAGTCTTGCGATGCAGGTAGGTCACACTGGCAAGCGGCAAGGTGAATCGTGTGTGGTTTTCGAAAGTCCGAATGCCTCGCTCGCAAAGCATCACATTCTGGTTGCCCTCGTTCAAGATATACTCGGCGGCCAACAAGAACTCTTCCATCGTGGCGCTGGCCCCGCGTTTGAGCAGAATGGCTCGATCGGTATTTCCAACAGCTTCAAGCAAGCGATAGTTCTGCATGTTTCGTGCGCCGATTTGAAGCACATCCGAGTACTTAGCGACTAACTCTACCGATTCAGTTCCCATCACTTCAGTCACCACCGCCAAGCCAGTCTCTTCACGAGCAGCGGCCAGCAGTTTGAGTCCATCTTCCTTCATGCCTTGAAAGCTGTAGGGGCTGGTGCGAGGCTTGAAAGCTCCGCCGCGAAGTGCTGTTCCGCCAGCCGCCTTCACTGCCCGAGCACAGGCCATGATCTGCTCTTCGCTTTCCACGCTACAAGGACCAGCGATGACGCCAATCGCGCCGGCACCGGCTTTGAAGTTCAAGACTTGAATCTGCGTCATTTCCGGCTTGAGTTCACGACTAGCCACCTTGTAAGGCGCCAGAATCGGCAACACTTCGGCAACACCTGGTCCGGTCTCCAAGTCGGCTGGCTTCGTCGTACGTTCATCGCCCACGGCAGCAATCACCGTCCGCTCAGTGCCACGAATGACGTGAGCCTTAAGGCCCAATTGATGAACGCGATCCGTCATGTGTTTGATCTGTTCTTCACTAGCGCCGGGTTCCATTACAACGATCATCATCTACCCTTCAATTTGGTCAGAAAAACAAAAAACCCTGAGGATCTTAGATCATCAGGGCCGTGAATTTTTTCGATTTTGTAGCAGCTCAGCAGTCTACATACGTTTCACAGCCCCTGAATAAACTCAGGGTAAAAGCTGAAAAAGTAAGAGAAGTAAAGGTTGCTGTTCATGGCGACATTATGATCAGCGGCTCAACCGGTGGCAAGAGTGGAATCAAATATTCTGAATTCGACCCGCCCTGAACATCGTCCCAAACGAGTTGCCGAACCATTTCGCCATGTACTTCCAGGCCTTTTCTATTCGCCCGCGGATAGCTCTTCCCATCGCGAATAGCTCTTTAGCAACAGTTGGTCGAGCTCTGCAATGCGAGCTCTATCCGCTTGTTGAATCGCTGGAGAGGACTTGTAGTAGTCGGGCTGAGCAGTCTTTTCATGCAGCCCAGAAAGTTCGCTTTCCAGCTCTTCAATCTTTTGCGGCAGTTGTTCCAGTTCGAATCGCTCTTTAAAAGTCAGCTTTCTAGTGCTGGCAGTTGGCTTCGGCGGCGTGGCCGAACTCGGCTCGGACTTCGAAGGCTCTTTGGCGGATTCGCTGTTGGATTGTTTGCTGCTTGTTTGTTTGCTATTGGCTTGCTTGCTGTTTGCTTGTTTGGCATTACGCTGTCGAATCCAATCGTCATAACCACCGACGTACTCTTGAATGCAGCCCTCTTCAAACACCAACATGCTGGTGACGCAGTTGTTTAAGAAGGCTCGATCGTGGCTGACTACAATCAAAGTTCCTTCGTAGTCAACCAAGCGCTCTTCCAGCAATTCCAGCGTTTCGGAGTCGAGATCGTTGGTGGGTTCGTCCATCACCAACATATTCGCTGGCCGCGCGAGCAGCTTAGCAAGGAGCAATCGATTGCGTTGGCCTCCCGAGAAGAACCGAATCGGCGTACGAGCTTGTTCGGGAGTAAAAAGAAAGTCTTGTAAGTAGCCGATGATGTGTCGCGACTGTCCGTTGACTTCAATCGTCGTTTTGCCTTCGCTGACATTTTGTTCGGCGGTCTTCTCGGGGTCTAAGATGTCGCGAGTCTGATCGAAGTAGGCGATATCCAGTCGCGTGCCCAGTCGCACAGTGCCAGAAAGCGGCGGCAACTGGCCCAAAATGCCTTTGAGCAGAGTCGACTTGCCCACGCCATTGCGACCCAAGATGCCGATCTTATCGCCGCGCATGATCGTTAAATCAAAAGGTGCGACGACTTGCTTGCCATCGTAGCCGAACGAGGCACCTTGGAGATCGCAGACCAATTGTCCGCTGCGATCGCCGGTGTCGATCTGCATCTTTACATTGCCAACAACTTTCGGTCGACGCATTCTCTCACGTCGCATCTCCTCCAGCCGTCGCACCCGTCCTTCGTTGCGCGTGCGTCGAGCCTTAATGCCTGTTCGTATCCAGACCTCTTCCTCCGCGAGGCGTTTGTCGAACAACGCCTGCTGTTTTTCTTCGGCTTGCAACGCCAGCTCTTTGCGTTTCAAAAAGGTGTCGTAGTCGCAAGTCCAATCGAACAGCCGACCGCGATCGATCTCAAGGATTCTCGTAGCCAAGCGTCGCAAGAATTGACGATCGTGAGTCACGAACAATAGAGTGAATCGCTGTGAAGCCAGAAAGCCTTCCAGCCAAGTGATTGAGTCGATATCTAAGTGGTTGGTGGGCTCGTCCAACAGCAGGATGTCGGGCTTGCCAACAATTGCTTTACCCAGCAAAGTCCGCCGCTTCAGTCCCGCCGAAAGTTCAGCGAAGTGACGGCTACCATCCAGCTCCAACTGAGCCAACGTTTGCTCGACGATCTGATCACGCTTCCAATGGTTCTCAGGGTCGTGATATTCTGCTGGAAGTCCCGTTTCAATCACTTGCGCGATGGTATCTTCGACTTGATCGGGAACATCCTGTTGAAGGAAGGCGATGCGCGTGTCCGCAGCGAACTCAATCTTGCCTTCGTCGGCCTTTTCCATTCCCATCAACAGCCGCATCAACGTAGTCTTGCCCGCTCCGTTGCGTCCGAGCAAACCGATGCGTTCGCCCGAGTTGATACGACAATCGACTTCTGTGAGCAGTTGTGGGCCTTGGTAGCCGATGGTGAGTTGTTGGATCGTAATCTGCGACATGTAGGATTCAATTCAAGAGAAACAGTCATGCGATGCGCGGATGCTAGGAGGTTCAGCGGCCGACGAGGAATCGAGTTCCATAGCTCGTTTCAAGGTCGCTGGCGTTGTCGCATCGCTTCGTAGAGTAAGAGTGTACCGGTCATCGCCACATTCAGCGATTCGACTTGAGCGTTCATCGGTACAGAAACAAAATGATCGATACACTTGCGGATCTTGGTCGAAAGGCCCGCTCCTTCATTGCCCAACACAAATAGCGTCGGCTTTTGCAGTTCGAGCGTCCAAAAGGCTTGTCCTTCAGCCGAGGCCCCCAATACCCGCACGCCAGAATCACGGCATTGGCCAATCCACTGGGGAAGATCCACTTGCTGAGGACGCTGACGAAACCAAAGTCCCGCGGTCGACCGCAGCAGCTTGTCGTTGTAAGGATCGACGGAACCTTCGCCTAAAAACACGCCGTCAGCACTACTGGCCGCAGCGGCTCGCACCAAGGTGCCCAAGTTTCCTGGATCTTGCAACGCATCCACGGCAATTCCCAGATCGGGCAACTTAAGCTCCTCACTTTGCTCGACGATATTTGCAACCGCAACGATACCCTCGGGAGTCTGAGTGGTCGCGACAGCTTTGAGAACTTGTGGAGTCACCTCCTGCACAGGAACGTGTTTTCCCCACTGAGCGAACTGTTGAAGATTGGAGGTGGACCAATGATCCGTCACCAGCAAACACTCCAGAGGCCAAGCCGCTTCGATGGCAGCCTGCACCAGATTCGATCCTTCCAGCAGGAATCGACCCTGCTCGCGCCGCTCGCTCGCGCGGTGCAGTCTCACCAGCGATTGAATCCAGGGATTCTTGAGGCTGCTAATCTGGTTGTTCAACTGTTGAACCATCGTTTAAAAAAGAATTCGGCCCCACGCCATGTGGTTGCTCAGAGGACTTGTTTCGATTGACGCACCATAGTAACCCGAATGGACCTGAATAGTAAGAGAAAAAGTCAGGTAGGTTGGGTTGAGGTACGAAACCCAACGATTCAAACCGTTGAAAATCCTGCAATTGACGGTCGAAGCTCATAAGCCCGGAGATACGTTGTTTGAACTCTCCCGCGCGCTGTACTTTGCCGTTTAGTGATTCAACAAATTCGCGGGAGAGTCGCGTGGTGAGTGGTGCGAGCCATAAGCGGTGAGGGTGAAAATAGGCAGACCGAAGTTGAACGCGCACCATCGTCGCCGAGCAATTCAACCGAACGGCTCGTCACTAGCGTGGCCTTCCGAAGCGACAGTTGAAGGTCGTGAAAGTCTTGAATTCAGCTCTGTCGAACTTGACCAAACCCGGCAGGAATTTGACCTGCCAGACCCGCGCGAAGGCTGTGCGCTTTCTGGTTACAATAATGATATGAGGCTCCAAGCCTATGCATTTCGAAGACTAACTTAGTAGCAACCTATCATGAGCGACAGATCGAATGGATGGTCCTTCGGTTTTCGTGCGACGCTTCGCACGTTGATTTTGCTAATCGCGATTGGTACTAACGCAATGGCTTTCGCCGACGAAGATGGCGAATTACTCTTTGCGCGTAGAATACAGCCACTGCTAAGCGAAAAATGCTTGGCCTGCCATGGCAAGTCGCTTGATACGATCGAAGGTGGACTTGATCTTCGTACGCTGCAGTCGACGCAAGCTGGAGGCGATACAAAGCTACCTTTGATCGTTCTGGGCGATGCTGAGGAAAGTCCGCTATTTCAAGCTGTATCAAGATCGAGCAATCAATGGTCGGCAATGCCACCCAAAGAGTCCGAACAATTGACACCGGAGGAGCTTAGTTGGATTGAGGAGTGGATCAATTCAGGGGCACAATGGCCCGCAGAATATCGCATCGCTGAGCTACAAAAAGCTAACGAAGCCAAGTGGGCCGAAGAGGACGGCACAGCTGTCGTGACTAGTGGCGGCTTAAGTCCCCAGTGGACAAACCGTCGTTACAAACCTGGATCGTTATGGGCCTATCAACCGGTCCAAAAGCCAACGCTGACGCACGAGATCGATGAACCGCAGAACGACTTCACGAGTTCGGTGGCCATTGATCAATTGCTTGAGATGCGTCGGCCTCGTGGACTGGTCGTCGCACCGAGTGCCCAAGCTCGCACACTCGTACGTCGCGCATGCTTCGACCTGACCGGCTTGCCTCCCTCGCCGGAATTAGTGCAACAGTTTGAAGCGAGCTATTCTCGCGACACTGACAAAGCGATGGCCGAGCTGGTCGATTCTCTCCTGGAATCGCCGCACTATGGCGAGCGAATGGCGCAGCACTGGTTGGATGTTGCGAGATACGCGGATTCCTCAGGGTTTGCGAATGATTATCAACGCGGTAGCGCTTGGAGGTATCGCGACTACGTGATTCGATCGTTCAACAATGACAAAGGCTTTGATCAGTTCATCCGCGAGCAGATCGCGGGCGATGAGATCGACGCCAAAGATCCAGAAAAGCTCGTGGCTACTGGATTTTTGCGCATGGGCCCTTGGGAGCTAACGGGGATGGAGGTTGCCAAGATCGCCAGACAACGCTTTCTAGACGACGTTACCAACAGTGTTGGCGAGACATTTCTAGCTCACTCGTTGCAGTGCGCGCGATGTCACGATCATAAGTTTGATCCGGTACCCACTCGCGACTACTACTCCATTCAAGCAGCCTTTGCCACAACACAACTGTGCGAACGTTCGGCGCCTTTCTTGGAAATAGAAAACACGGGTGGCTTTGAGGAACGACAGTATTTGGAAATGGCGATTAGCGAGCATCAGCAGACGCTAGTTGAATTGGATGAGCTGCAACTAGCCAACGCGCAGAAGTGGTTTCAAGAGAATCAGAAGGATTCGAAAAAGTGGAACGAAGCGGTACAAGCCGCTCGAGCCGGGATTAATCCACGCAAAGCGATCGGGAACAACAGCTTCTCCGAGATGTTCAGTCGAGCTCGAACAATACTCGCCAGACAAGGAGAACCCGAAAGCGAATATCCTCCAAAGCTACTTGGTTTCACGCCTGAGCAATTCGGCCGCGAACGCGTCGCACGCAAGGGGCTCGAACGACTGCGTTGGGAACTGGATCGCTACGAGCCAATAGCGCTGGCCGTATTCAATGGTAAGACGCCCAAGGTTACTTCGGTCGCCTCGCCGACGCGGCGTCCAGATGACCCGATGGCACAAGGAGAACTTGAGGAGAGCTATATTCTTGCAGGTGGTGATCCCTTTTCACCGACTGAGCGAGTCAAGCCTGGATCGTTGAGCGTTCTCGACAAGGTCTGTCCAATTTCTGTAACGGAGGCAGTGAGTGGTCGTCGAACGGAACTCGCGAATTGGATTGCTGATCGCAACAATCCGCTGACATCGCGAGTCATCGTCAACAGGATTTGGATGTGGCACTTCGGGCAACCGATCGCAGGCAATCCCAACAACTTTGGAAGTACTGGTAAGCCGCCAACGCATCCCGAACTATTGGACTGGCTAGCTTCCGAACTGGTTGAGAAGAACTGGTCGATCAAGGATCTACATCGCACGATCATGCTCAGCCAAGCATATCGGCGCAGCAGTCAACATCCGCATCCCGACCAACTTAAGGAACTTGATCCCCTTGGAGTCAGCTACTCAGTATTTCAGCCACGCAGGTTGAGCGCAGAAGAGTTGCGAGATTCGATGCTGGCGGTCTCGGGTGAGTTGAACCTAGCGATTGGTGGAATTCCTGTTCGTCCCGAAATCAATCCTGAAGTTGCCATGCAACCGCGACAAGTCATGGGAACCTTTGCCGAAGCGTGGGTGCCTAATTCGCTGCCAAGCCAGCGGCATCGTCGATCGATCTATGTGCTGAAGTTGCGAGGCTTGAGCGATCCGGCGATGGAGGTTTTTAATGCTCCATCACCAGACTTTGCTTGCGAGCGCCGCGATGCGAGCGTAGTGACACCGCAGGTCTTTTCGTTGTTCAATAGCCAGAGCACCTATTCTCGAGCACTTGCGTTGGCTGTTCGCGCTTTGAAGGAGTCGAGCGAAGACACTAAAGCTGTGCATCGCTGTTTTCAACTCTGTTATGGTCGCGCGGCTAGCTCTGTAGAACTTCAAAAGTGCTTGGAACATTGGCAGGACATGACGCAACTGCAAAGTTCTGTTCATCCCACCAAGCCCAAACCTATGTTGAGCATACTGCGTGAAGCCGTGGAAGAGAATACGGGCGAGCGATTCAGCTTTGAAGAGAAGCTGTTTGCTAATCGCGATTTTGTACCAGACTTGCAGGCCGCTGATTTCGATGCAAAGACGCGTGCCTTGAGCGACTTATGTTTAGTACTCTTGAACTCAAGCGAGTTTTCATATGTCTACTAAAGCAACAACACAGCCACAGCTCAGCCGTTTACAACCCGTTTCGCCGATCAATCGTCGCGATTTGCTCTACGGTATCGGTGCGTCTATCGGTAGCATCGCGCTATCGGCTATGTTAGCTGCTGACGAGCCAATTCAGGATTCGAAGAACAGTTCGCAAGCGAGGACCACTGGGAATCAACCAGAGAGACCGGCAGTCCATTTCGCTGGTGCGAGAGCCAAACAGGTCATCTTTCTGATGATGGAAGGCGGACCATCGCATATCGACACGTTTGATCCCAAGCCCGCTTTAGAAAAAGTGCATCTGAAAGAGTTCACTCGCGAAGGCAAACAAAAGTCGGCAATGGAAAGCGGCAAGCGGTACTATGTCCGAAGCCCTTTTCGCTTTGTCAAAGCTGGTCAATCCGGCGCGGATATGGCCGAGAATTGGTCGCACCTTGCGAAAGTCGCTGATGAGATCTGCTTCTATCGCGGTTGCACAGTCGATAGCGTCAATCATCCCACAGCCATGTATCAATTGAATTGTGGCAATCGCTTTGGTGGCGATCCAGCGATTGGTGCTTGGGTGAACTATGGTCTGGGGAGAATCAATGAGAATTTGCCAGGGTTCATTGTGTTGCCAGAGGTCAGCTATCCACAAGGCGGTGCGGCCAACTGGAGTAACGGTTATCTACCCGCGCAGCATCAAGGGACAGCATTGAGGGCCAAAGGGTCACCTATTCTGGACATAAGACCGCCTGAGGGTATTACCGAGGCTCATCAGCGAAAGAACCTCGACTTACTTCGAAAGCTCGATCAATCTCATTTGGCTTTACACCCCGAGCACGAAGAGCTAGCTGCTCGACTAGAGAACTATGAACTGGCCTTTCGAATGCAGTCGGAGGTCCCCAGGGTGCTGGATTTAGCCTCGGAAGATCAGCGTACGAAGGACATGTATGGCATCGATCAAGACGCAACGAACGCTTTTGGACGCAAGTGTTTGTTGGCTCGCAAGTTAATTGAAAAAGGCGTCCGCTTCGTACAGCTTTATCATGGCTCTTGGGATAGCCATGACTATATCGAACGAGCGCACGGGAACCTTGTTCGAAACGTGGATCAACCGATCGCAGCCTTGATCGCCGATCTGAAGCAGCGTGGGCTGCTGGAAAGCACTTTGATCGTTTGGTGCGGTGAGTTTGGGCGTACGCCGGACAATGGTGTCCGGGGAGGTACGGCTTACGGCAGAGATCATAATCCGAATGCAATGACGATTTGGCTTGCCGGAGGCGGTTGCAACGCTGGACAGACGATCGGTGCCACCGACGAATTGGGAATGGAGGCCGTCGAGGGTAAGGCCCATATCCGTGACTTTCACGTGACGCTTCTCAAGCTGTTAGGCTTGGATGACAATAAGTTAACCTACTATCATGCGGGTCGATTTAAGCAGCTCAGTCAATTTGGCGGCAAAGTCATTGATGAACTCTGCGGTTGACCGCACGAAATCCACTATGATCGGTTAAGCTTACAGAACAACAGCTTGATTCTTAGTGCTAAGTTGGAGATCGATGGACTCTAGTAATAAACAGTACGATGCCTTTGTAAGCCACTCGTCCAAGGACCGAACCTACGCCGAGCTGGTTTGCCAGTCGCTGGAAAGCCATTCACTACGATGCTGGATTGCGCCTCGCGATATTCAGCCTGGAGTCGAATGGGGTGCTGCGATCATCGATGGTATTGATCGCAGTAAAGTCATGTTGGTCATCTTTTCCAGTAACGCCAATGATTCGGCTCAAGTTCGTCGAGAGGTCGAGCGTGCGATTGGAAAGTCGATGCCAATTCTTCCTTTCCGCATCGAGGATGCTAATCCCAAAGGCGCCTTGGAGTTTGCACTTTCGAACACGCATTGGCTGGACGGATTCAAGCCACCGATCGAACCGACATTAACGCAACTAGTTCAATCGGTGAAGGCTCTGTGTGCTGTTCCGAGCGCTGTTCCGAGTAGCAATCCTCCGCCCGTTCCATCGAAACCAACAACACAGGCAACTGCCAAAGCACCGCCAGCTGCGAAGACTCAGGCGACTGCTAAGACACAGGCGCCGACTCAAGAAAAGCTGGAATCAAAACCGAAGAGCCGAATGCCAGTCATGGTTGCTACTATTCTTGGCCTCTTGTTTATCGCCAGTGCTGGCGTGTATGGAGTCTCTAGTTGGATGGGCGGGGATGAAGAGAAGGGCGAACCACCTGCCGTTGCCAAGCAGCCGTCGGGTTTGAGCAAAGATGAGTTCAATAAGCGAGAATTGAAGAAATTCTTTGGACGCTGGGTAGCCGTGAAGGAAAGTGTTGCCGGTGGCGGTAAGTTGCTTCCTAAGGCTGTTGATGATCGCGCTTTTACGATCACCGTTCGTCCCAACTTTGCAACGCATCGTCGTAATCCAACGCGGACAGAAACGGCTTCGATTCGAGGCACGATCCAGTTCGAAGAAGGCGACGAATTCGACAAGTTCATTTTTACCGGTGTCGATCAGGACAAGAAAAAGCAAACCTTCATCGGTATCTATGACTATGACGGTAGTGTGTGGCGTTGGTGTTTTCGGCGTTCGGATGGAGGAGGAAGGCTGCAAGCACCGACTAAAATGAACAGCGATGGCGAACGCAATACATACTTTGTAGCTCTCAAGCAAGTTGCCGACCAAGGTGATTAAGGTTGACCTTGGAATGTAACCTTCGTGGTCATTGCAAGAGCATCCGCAGCTTAGGCAGTTTCTACCGTGCAATTCTGCGCATGAGCAGCGCTGCGGACCAGCCGAGCAGCACGAGGACTCCGCATAAGCCCGAGTCTTGGTGTCGCATGCCAAAGTGCAGTATCTCAAAAAGCCGCATCGATGTTGTAGTAACGCCGGGAGGCAGAACACCCATCGAACAGCTCAATTCACCAATGCTCATTAACATCAGCAAGATGACAGCGACGATGGTGCGTTTTCCGATCTGAGGCCAAAGGATCGATCGAAGTATTTGCCATCGACTTAAGCCATCAGATAGGGCCATTTCCCATGACCTTACGGAAATCGTTGCCATCAATCCGCAGATCAATAGCCAAGCAAGCGGGAGTAATCTGAATTGCTGCGCGACAATCGGAGCGGCTAGTGTGCGATAGTAGACTTCGCCTATCCAACCCGGTTGATTCAGCACCTGAGCTAACAGCATGCCCACCATTGGTCCTGGGATGGAAATCATAAGCAACATCAGCAGATGGATAGAGCTTCGTAGCGGATTGCTCGACGTAGTGGTCGTCGCAAAATTGCGTCGCTTGGACGTGACCCAATAGAGTAGCAAGCCCAAGACCACGGCAGTTAGACTAGCGGGAACGGCCAACATAATCGACCAATAGAACTCGGATTGAAACAATGTCAGCGACTCGACTACCGTTTGCCAAAATCGTTGCGGAGTCCATGTAAAGCCAACTGCCCTCGCTTGCTCGACGATCGGCGTCCAACCCGCCTTCATCACCAAGTTGATTAGCGGGACTCCAACAAGGATCACAGTCAAGAACCAAAATGCTGTGCTGATGGCCCAACGATGTTTGCCAAGTGGTATTTCGTAAGCGGCAAAATGCTGCGACTTTACAAGAACGTCTCGCAAAGGCGGCAGACGTCGCGTCAATCTCCAGCTCAAGGCAAAGACGGGAAGTGTCACCAGAAAGACCGAAATGATGTATGTCATTGGAGAAACTGTGCCGCGACTGACATCTTGGTAGATTCGCTCGGAAACCGTCGAGAACATGTAGAGATTCGACACGGCCATTTCGGTTAATATGCCCATACAACACCACCAGCACGCGACGGCTATCCAGGCTCGCAGTCTGGGCCACCAAACTCGGCGCGCTAGCATCGGCCAACCACCGTCCAATAAGGCCATCTCCTCTTCGTTTCGGTCGCAAGTCAACAGACCAAGCGAAAGGATCAAGCTGACCCACGGGATGCTGGCGAGCGCATGAATCAGACCAACGGCGATGAGCTTTCCGAACCAACCTTGCATCCAACTCAGCCCGGTTGGTCCAAACCAACTATCGATGCGCATCCAGCCTTGCAAGCCAATCCCGGCAGCCCAACCGCCTGCGAAAACGTACATCGGTACAGCCAGTTGACTTGCAAGAGCGATCGCGCCGAAGCGTCTGGCGTAGAGATTGCTTCGAGTCAAAAGGACGGCAAAGAAAGCGCCAATCGGGATCGCCAACAGCAAGCAGACTATGATGGCGAGCAGCGTATTGCCAACGGAAATCAGAAGCGGGTTAAGGTCCAAACTGGTTCTTGCTTCGAAGGATGTGGTGATAATGTTGCGCGAAGCGGTGGGCTTCGTCTCGCACATATTGTAATAGCCGAAGCGCGAAAGCATGACGGCTAAGCTTGATCGATTCGCTCTGTCCGGGCAAGAAAATCTCTTCTTCTTGCTTTGCCAAGGAAAGCAAGGTCGGCGGATCGATGCCTTGGTCACGGAAGGCGGCTACGGCTGCGTTTAGTTGGCCCTTGCCACCGTCGATCAGCAGGATGTCTGGGAAGGTCTGCATATCGTCGCTCAATCTTCGGAAACGCCGCGCGACGACTTCGTGAATACTGCGGAAGTCGTCGATGCCTTTGACATCGCGGATCTTATAGCGTCGGTAGCCGGGCTTAAACGGCAGTCCATCGATGAACTGTACGAGGCTAGCGACCGTTTCCGTGCCGCCCAGGTGAGCGATATCCACGCCTTCGATAACTCTTGGCGTCGATCGCAGCTTGAGAACCTTCTGCAATCCGGCGAGCCCCTTCTTGGGATCGATGTAAAACACTTCGGGCTGAACGTGCGTATCTAGATGGCCTCGCTCGTCTAAGCGCTCGAGCATCTGAATCTCATCGCGAAGTCTGGCCGCCTTTTCGAACTTCAAGTCCTTAGCGGCTTGCTTCATTTCGTCTTGAAGCTCTTTAATCAGCTTCCGCTTTCCGCCTTCGAGAAACGTCTGCAGTCGCTTAATGTCCTGTTTGTAATCCTCTTTTGTGATGCGCTGATTGCAAGGCGCTGAACACTGCGCGATCGAAGCTAATAGACAGGGGCGAAACCATCGCCAGCGCTCGTCCGCCTCTTCGATGTCCAACGAGCAGGTGCGGAATTTGAAGATGCGTTGCAAGACTTGCACAGCGCCTCGCAGCGCTCCGGCACTGGTGAATGGTCCGTAGAGTTTGACTCCCGAGGATTGCGGCTGACGAGTCACCTCGATGCGAGGAAAGTCTTCGCGGGTCGAGATCTGCAAGTATGGAAACGTCTTGTCGTCCTTGAGATCCTTGTTGTACTTAGGCTGGATATCTTTGATCAAGCGGCTTTCGGCAAGCAGCGCGTCGACTTCGCTCTCGCATTCCATGTAGTCGATATCGCAAATCTCATGAATCCAACTGGCCGTGCGTTCTTCCAGTTGCGCGGCCTTGAGAAAGTAGCTACCCGCGCGATTGCGAAGATCTTTAGCTTTGCCGATGTAGATCACGACACCCGAAGCGTTCTTCATTAAGTAGACGCCGGGAGTGTGGGGGAAGGATTTTACTTTCTCAGCCGCTCGCCGAAACCCGAACAGCTCTTCGGGAACCTCGGCCGGAGTTTGATCCACGGGAGGTTCGTCGGAGATGACGCTGGGTTGATCGTCGACCTCTATCTCGGGCCATTGGTCCAATTCGTCGACTTCGCCCATTCCATAGATTTCGTCGCTCGAATCGCTAGCCACACTGGTCTCCGGATAGATACGTGGGAGTGCGTTGAATGTTACTTGACTTCCAACATTCGCTTGAGCGCGATCAGCGAATACTTGGCCGTTTCTGGATCGACTTCGATATGGTTGACGACTTCGCCTTCGAGCAAGTTTTCGATGCTCCAGCAAAGGTGAGCCAAATCGATGCGATACATCGTCGCGCACATGCAAACAACCGGGCTAAGAAAGTGGATCTCTTGCTCGGGGTGCTGTTTCTTTAGACGATTGACCAGATGCAGCTCGGTTCCAATCGCCCACTTCGATCCCGGCGGCGACTGTTGAACTGTCTTCAAAATCATGCTGGTTGAACCCGAAAGATCGGCAATGTCGTTGACCTCTTGCGGGCATTCGGGGTGTACCAGGATTTTGATGTCGGGAATGCGATTACGAAATTGCTGCACATGTTCGGGCCGGAACATCTGGTGGACGCTGCAGTGACCTTTCCACAGAACGACGCGACTATCGATGATCTGTTGTTCGCTGTTGCCGCCCATCTCTTCGGCGTACGGATCCCAAACAGGCATCTGAGCGTTGGTGATTCCCATCTTCAAGGCCGTGTTGCGGCCGAGGTGTTGATCGGGGAAAAAGAAGACTCGCTGACCACGTTCGAAAGCCCAGCGAATCACGGCGGCTGCGTTGCTACTGGTGCATACAATGCCACCGTGTTTGCCGCAGAAGGCCTTTAAGCTGGCGGCTGAGTTAATGTACGTCACGGGGATCATCTGCTGCGTGTCGATGACTTCGCCTAGTTGTTGCCAAGCGTTTTCAACTTGTCGAATAGCAGCCATGTCGGCCATCGAGCAACCGGCGGCCATGTCCGGCAGAATGACTTTGACTCTCGCACCATCGCGTTCGGCGATCTTTTCGGGGCGATTGGCCAGAATGTCGGCAGTCTCGGCCATAAAGTGCACGCCGCAGAAGATAATCGTTCGACATTCGGTGCTTGACGCAGCTTGCTCGCTCAACTGGTAGCTGTCACCCCGCAAATCGGCATGGTCGATGACTTCATCTTGCTGGTAATGATGGCCCAGAATGAGCAGGCGTTTGCCCAGCTTTTGACGCCCAGCATCGATCCGCCTCGACAGTTCGTCGTTGCTGAGCGGCTTGTAATCGGCCAAGGGAAGCTTGCCAGGGGAGCTGGGTAACAGTGGAGCAATCGGCATCGAATTTTCCAATTAGCTAGCAAAATCCTAAAGATCAACGATCGAGTTGCGATAGCTTGAGGGAACCGTTGAAGGGGTTTGACCAGCCAAGCCGATAAGGACAAAACAGCCTTTTCGTCGCATCCTACGTTATTCTATGGGATAACAAGTGTCTCAACCACAGCTTTTGAAGCCCTTCTGCGAAAGCGTTTTACAGGTCAAAGTACCTGTCGTGGTCACACTTGCGCGGAAGAAGATGCCTGTCGACCAGGTTTTGAAGCTGGTTCCCGGTGTGATGATCCAGTTTGAAAAGCCCTACGATTCACCGATGACCGTCGAAGTCGTCGATCAGCCGATCGCTCAAGGTGACGTCGTCAAAGCCGGCGAAAAGTTCGGTTTGCGGATTACCGAAATTCTTAATCCAGCCGAACGTTTCATCAGTCTGACTGGCAAGCGGTAGGTCAAACTCCTGCCGGGTTTGACCACGTTTGACATTCGCTGCAAGGTACGCGTTCATAACGATTGTCATTCCTTCGACTGGTTTCCCCTCTGCGTCTTTGCGACTCTGCGTCTTTGCGTTAAAAACTTTTCCCGCCCTTCGATATGCACTTACTCACTTCTATATCTGTTCGTTACCAACGTCCACGCTGGTTCTTTCCGGCAGACAAGAACCTACCCTCCAATTCGTCGAACGACTTTGCCCGCGGGAGAAAGTAGTAGCGCGGGCAGCAAAAACAGATCGCCGGCAAGTGCCGCGGCCAATAGGCTAATCATCAAACGAGCAAACTGTTTTGTTGGTTCGAAGTCTGCAAAGAGGAAAGGCACCATCGAACAGCAGGAGATCAGCGTCGTATGCATCATCGCCGATGCACAGGCATGGAAGGCACTCTCGACGGCTTGTGGTCTCGATTCACCTTCGCCGAGTTGTTTCACATACCAACATACAAAGTGCAATGTGTCGTCGACGGCGATACCTAGAGCCACGCTGGCGGTGAGGATGCCAGCGATATCCAGCGAACTGCCTTGCCAGCCCATCACGCCAAATACCAGCGCGACCGGAAGAACGTTTGGTAGCATGATCAAGATGCCACCGAAGAAGCTTCGCACGACTAGCATCATCGCTGGGGTAATCAGCAGATAAGCCGACAAAAAACTGCTGCCCAAGTCTGACAAAATGGTTCGCTGTGTTTCATGCATGACCGGAGTCAGCCCCGTGATCTCGACTTGCGGCTTGAGCTCTGCGTTATCCACGACCAAGTTTACTTGCTGTGTGACAGTCTCGATCAATTGATCAAAGGGGATCGATGACACCGCGGAGACGCGAGCCGAGATTCTCCAGACTCGACCTTGTTCTGTCGAATGAAGCAGTCCTTGCTCCTGGAACTGTTCTAAACTAGCTTCCAAACCACGAACCTGTGCTGCGCGGACTGTGGTCGCTCGCATGCCAGTCGCCTCGGTGAGCTTCGGAAAGAAACTTGCTGCCGAAAAGGCTCCCCCAACAAGCTCGCATCGATTGAGTTGATCGACCGTGTGCTTGATGATTCTCGCTTCTTGCAACAGATCGGACTCATTAGAAGTTTCGAAACTAAGCAAGCACTCGACGGTCGAAATCGGTCCAATGTTTTGCTCGTACCACAGCATGTCTTGATGCGTTCGGTGCGAAGCGGAAAACATATCGCAGAACTTCGTCGACGAATGGAGTTTGGTGAGTCCAATTGAAACGAGGATCAACAGCAGAATGCTTGCGATCGAGATGGAATTTGCATTTCGTCGTTGCCAAGGAAGGAACATAACAGCCACAGATCGAGGAATCACCAAGAAGCTGGGCTTAGCAACATTCGGCTTCTCGCCATCATCCTTTTCGAGACTAGTCTTCTCAGACGACAATCGTGATGATCGCGGCTTGACCCAAAGGCCAAACAACAAATCAGCCGTGGCAGGAAACGCCAAGAGGAGAATCACAGTGGCAATTCCCAAGCAGATCGCGGAAAGTCCACCGAACTGCCGCACAGGGGCCAGTTCGCTGGTGATCAACGAGGCCATGCCAAGCATCGTCGTCAGACTGGAGAGCGTACAGGGCCACCATCCCTTCTTGAGCGCGTCGATGCCGTGGGATTTCGAGTCGCGATTTTTGGACTCCAAAAGGTAGTTCACCAAATGGACCGCCCCGGACAGCGTGAGCATGAAGATCAGTGTTGGCAATACAATCAAGACCGCGCTGAACTGATAGCCGCAATAATAGACCACGCTGACGACGATCAGTCGCCCTTTGATCTCAAGCTTTACAACCCGCGGTCCGAATTGCAAACACCTAATCTCGATCGCATTGCCAAGTCTGGGATGGTGATCGAT
>CAYWNG010000045.1:0-19425 GCA_964458685.1 uncultured Pirellulaceae bacterium | reverse complement strand
TTAGCGGTACGCACTGTAACGCGATTCCGGCTAGCAACCGAAGTGCTACCAAAAGTAGGCTTAATGCAAAGCCCTTGTGATGGGCTTGATGGCGATGACTTGGCTATAAGACTTTCACCAAGTCGGAGCATTTAGAACTTTGTGCAACATTGACTTTGTCGCAGGGGGCATCAACTTGAGCACTAAAGTCTTTGCTGCACTTGAACGCCCAGGCTCGCCTCGGCTCGCGGTGAGGTGCGGCTGAGTTCTTGAAGCTCAAAGATTTTTGCGCCAGCTTAGAAATTCTGCTAATTGATCTTGCCGCAGTGGGCCGATTCCAACTACTTGGATAGTGCTCTCCTTTCTACACAGCGAGAGGCCGCAACCAAGACCTGCATGGCAGGATGAGATCAAGCTAAGGAGAGCAACCGATTTCGTCCGACAGGCGCACGCAAGTGCCGTCTGCCGATCGTAGTCTTGGACAAACTGTTTCAAGCCTTGTGGCCTAACTTCTAATTTGAATCGCTCGAGTCTGAAAAACGACTCAGCACAAGAAAACTCGCTTCGGTAACTTCATTCAGATGATCCATTTTGAATTTCTGATAGACCTTCACAACTTCTCTCGCGTGTCGAGACCAGTCTGGGAAGATCGACTGCTGAAGTGGCGCTGCCCCAACGACATGGTGTTGTTGGTAGCCTGAGTTTCGTAGATCAAATTGGCTGGTTATGTCCAAGGCCCTAGCAAGGAGGCTTAGGATGTACCGGTTCCAATTCACGCTACCCCTTCTACAAATTCTACTGCTACCAGCACTCGCCTTTGCTGATGGATCTGGTGTGGCACCACATCAGGCCAAGGTCGTGCAGAAGGTCGACTTAGTCGAACTGAACCATCGTTATGACGACCAAGGTCGTCACTGCTACGATCAAGTGATCTTCTACGAGTGGTCGCCAGATTTTCGTCGCTACCACGTCGTGGCTTGGTGTTTGGTCGACAATGGCTTAACACGATTACCGATGCTAGATCATGCCAAGGATCGCTATGTTGTTCGCTGGTATGACCGTGAGTCCAGTCGTCATCGCGAGATATGGGCACCGGTTTACCGCGAGACATGGAGCGATTGGGATCCCGAGCGCGCGAATAAGGAGCTGATGGACGAAAAGTATCGCGTCAGCCTACTTCGCCAGCAGACTCGTCCTGTTGTTCGGTAGTAACGATTTGCTTGACGAGCAATTCTGCAATCCCAGAGGCTTGCCCTGTGGATGCTTAGGCTCCTCGCTAATTGCTGTGGTCGAAACGAAAACACAGAGATTAAGGCAAGAGAATGAGGGCAGGAGAATGTCAGTAATCAATTCTCTTGCCCTAATTCTCCTGCCCGAACTGTTCTTGGTCTACCGTCTAACCTCGCTGCAAAAGTTCATTTCTCTCCGCTTTGCCAACTAGCTTGAAGCCTAAAGATCCGCTGGGCAAGCCAGCAGGATTTCAATTCGTTGGACTTGCCGACTCAAGCTGTTGGATTTTGGCGTCCATCTCTGCAAGGAAGGATACACGTTTGTCTTCAGAAACTGTGTTATCCCAGCCGTGATCGCGCAAGCGTTGAAGCAACTCTCTCAGCGCGCGGAGTTCACCTAACTGTTTCGGAGGGTCTCGATAGTCGCTGTCTACGACCTCTTTAGCTGCATCGTAAAGCGATTCGGGAAGTGAGAAAATCAACTGATCGGAGATCCAAGGCTGCACGTCGAGATCGACCAGAGTTCGAATGCGTGACGCCAAGCTGCCGCTCCAGTCCCATCGAAAGACTCGCAGTCGTTTGACGAACTGTCCGGCGGGGTAATCCTCGCGTTGGTGTTGCGACATCAGCGAGATCGCTTCTCCGATGGAATCGGCTTCGATCAAGCGATTAACCTCGGCCGCGCGAAATTGTTTGGGCTGAAAATAGACGCATCCGCCCAGCAGAGCCACAAAAACTGCAGCCAGTACCGACCAATTGGATATCGCGATCTTGCATGGCCTGTAAGCCGGCGCAGCGGGTGCGTCCAATCGCATACCATAAAGAACAAACAACGAGACAAAAAAGCCAAGTACCAACGACCAACCAATCCAGGTCAGGACCATATCGGCTTGACGTGTGAAATCGAAGAGGATCTGTTCAGACTCGGACAGCCGAATTCCACCCATAACGCCCACAATATCCAGTCGAATAAAGCCCATCGCTACACAGGCAACAAAACAACAGACTGGGCCGATCCAGCAGAGCATAATCCAAGCTGGCAAGCCCGTAATCACGCTCGCAATGCGAGTGAACCAGGCGACTCGCCATACTGCCACCGCACTTAGCAGCGTTAAGTTCGAGTATACAGCCGTTATGGAGTCCGTGAAGGTCTCAACGGGCACTGCATAGAACCAAGCCAGCGGTGCCGTAATCCAGTAGCCCATCAAAAAACGCCGATACGCCGAACTCAACTGTTCCCCTTGACAATTAGCAAGGCTGCGAGCGAGTATGACCACGACAAAGAGAACTGAGGCGAGAACAACAGAAGTGATCAGCGGCTTAATCAATTCTCCAGGTTGGTGAAAAAAACTTGCGCCATCGTATTCGCGACAGATCGACGCAATTCCGACCATCGCGAGCATGAAAAGTAGACCACGCTTACTGTCGACGGCTCGCAGTATGGAAGCTCGATGACCGACGAGTGCAAGCAGAACATCCGTGAACGAAAACTGCTTTGCCTCAATGTCCACATCGCTCATCGGATGACTCACTCACATTCGATTCAAGTTGTTTTTTATTGCGCGAACACATTTGTGTTGCTCAAGGTGCAACTGCTAGTTTAACGAATGCCGAAGATCGAATCACCGTATCGAGATCATTTTGGAAAGCGCTCCGTTGTTCTAGCTCGATGCTTGAAGTTGCAAACAAGAACATCGCTTACAGTTAGTCCGATCAGACACATCTGATCAAAAAGCAAACAGCATGGAATCAAAAAATTTTGCTGAAACGTCTTGACCTGCGCCGTAGGTTCACTACAACGTTGTGTTAACGAGGAGTTCTGAGAGAACAAATTGTCGTCCTTATTGTTCTCGTGGCCGGGACTCCTCGTTTTTTTTTTGCTCTTGTCCCGCTCGGCTCAAGCAATCTTTAGAACTGTTGAATCGGTAAACCTCAGCTTGATTCCCATCCTTTACGAAGAGCCGCATTTTCTGTTGGTGAATAAGCCCGCAGGACTCTTAACTCAAGCGGTTCCTGGAATTGAAAGCCTTGAGACGCGTCTCGTGCAGCAGATCAAAGATCGCGACTCGCACTCTGGAACACCTTTTGTCGGTTTACCGCATCGATTGGATCGCGGAACATCGGGCGTTGTCTTGATCGCTCGCAACCAGCGAGCGCTAAGTCGATTTGGCGATCAGTTTCATCATCGCTTGGTGCAAAAGTACTATCTGGCCTGGGTCGAAGGAGAGTTGCCGCTGGAGCAGGAGCAACGTTGGAGCGACTATATCCGCAAGATCACCGATCAACCTCAAGCCGAGATTGTGACCGAGGAGGCCGAGAACGCTAAACTAGCGGAAATGTATGTGACGTCGCTGGCGGTTGCGGAGGGACAATCGCTCGCACTGGTCAAATTACTTACCGGACGCATGCATCAAATCCGTTTGCAGTTCTCTAGTCGCGGATTTGCGGTGGTTGGCGATGAAATGTACGGCTCCTCGCAAACACTTAGCGACGATCCCGACCCGAGGCAGCGACCGCATGGCTTACACGCTCTTCGACTGGAATTCAGGCATCCGCAAAGTGCAATTCCGATGGCTGCGACTGCTTCACTGCCTGAGTATTGGCAACGTAACGCTCAGCTTTTCGAAGCCGCTGAAAAGGTTGTGGTACGGAGTCAAGCTGAGACTCGAACAGCTTGGTGAGCAGCCTCGGAGTGTCCCAGTAACTCGACTCTAGAGATAGCAATGGACCGTTTTCTCCCTGTGAGCCATCACTTGGCAGTTGAGGCTAGCTTTTGGGTGCGAAACTATTGTCTCCTTGCTGCCTCTTGGCCCAGTTTGCCCTCTTCTGAGAATCCCTGGCATCGACTAAAACATTGGGGCTAATTTTCGCCCCAAACATCAACTAAAGACATCAACCGAGATGAAATTTAAATTCCCCATCGTCATCATCGATGAAGATTTTCAGTCTGGTAACGCCTCTGGTTTAGGCATTCGAGCTCTGGCCGAAGCGATGGAGAAGGAAGGTTCCGAAGTAGTCGGGGTGACCAACTACGGCGACCTTTCACAGTTCGCTCAACAGCAAAGCCGAGCGTCGGCGTTTATTCTCTCGATCGACGACGATGAACTAACGGCCGATTCTGGCGATGAATCGGCTTTGAACAATCTCCGCAATTTCATCAATGAGATTCGCTTCAAGAATTCAGACATTCCGATCTTCCTCTACGGCGAGACTCGCACATCGCGGCACATTCCCAATGACATTTTGCGGGAGTTGCACGGCTTCATCCACATGTTCGAGGACACGCCTGAGTTTGTGGCTCGGCACATTCTCCGCGATGCCAAGGCTTATCAAGACGGTCTTGCGCCTCCATTCTTCCGCGCGATGGTGCATTATGCTTCGGATGGGTCCTATTCGTGGCACTGCCCTGGGCACTCCGGCGGCGTAGCGTTTTTGAAAAGTCCCGTCGGCCAAATGTTCCACCAGTTCTTTGGCGAGAACCTGCTACGAGCCGACGTGTGCAACGCTGTCGAAGAGTTAGGTCAGTTGCTGGATCATACTGGTCCGGTAGCAGCTAGCGAGCGTAACGCTGCGCGGATCTTTGGAGCCGATCACTGTTTCTTCGTGACCAACGGAACGTCTACATCGAACAAGATCGTATGGCATTCGACGGTTGCTTCGGGTGATATCGTTGTGGTCGACCGCAATTGCCATAAGTCGATCTTGCACGCGATCATTATGACGGGAGCCGTTCCCGTGTTTTTGAATCCGCGTCGCAACAACTTGGGGATCATTGGTCCTATTCCCCTGGACGAGTTCCGCCCTGAAAGCATCCAACGAAAGATTGATGAGAATCCGTTCGCGAGAGAAGCTCAGGCGAATCACCCGGACCGCAAGCCGCGCATCTTGACGATAACACAAAGCACCTACGATGGCATTGTGTACAACGTCGAGTACTTGAGAGAGTTGCTGGACGGACAGATTGGATCGTTGCACTTTGACGAAGCTTGGCTGCCTCACGCGGCCTTCCACCACTTCTACAAGCACATGCATGCGATTCACAAGGATCGAACAATTCCGAACGAGTCGATGATCTTCGCCACGCACTCGACCCACAAGCTGCTTGCGGGAATTTCACAAGCTTCGCAGATTTTGGTTCGCGAGTCGCAAACGAACAAGCTGGACCGACACAAGTTCAACGAAGCTTACTTAATGCACAGCTCGACGTCGCCTCAATACGCGATTATCGCATCCTGCGACGTTGCGGCCGCGATGATGGAGCCACCTGGAGGCACGGCGCTCGTAGAAGAGTCGATCCTTGAAGCCTTGGACTTCCGCCGCGCGATGAGGAAAGTGGACGCTGAATACGGCGATGACTGGTGGTTCAAGGTTTGGGGGCCAGATCACTTGGCCGAAGATGGCATCGGCGATCGCGACGACTGGATGCTCAAGACCGATGACAACTGGCACGGCTTTGGCAATTTGGCCGAAGGCTTCAACATGTTGGACCCGATCAAGGCCACCGTCATCACTCCCGGCTTGGATGTGACTGGCGAGTTTGCGCAGACCGGTATTCCTGCGTCGTTGGTGACGCGATACTTGGCTGAGCACGGTGTGATCGTAGAAAAGACTGGCTTGTACTCGTTCTTCATCATGTTCACGATCGGAATTACCAAGGGCCGTTGGAACACGCTGCTGAGCGCCTTGCAGCAGTTCAAGGATGACTACGACAAGAACCAACCTGTTTGGAAGTCCTTGCCCGAATTCGCGCAGCATTTTCCGATCTACGAAAATCTTGGATTGCGCGAGCTTTCGCAACAGATCCACGACATGTACCGCGCCAATGATGTGGCTCGAGTGACTACCGAGATGTACTCGTCGGCAATGCAGCCCGCGATGAAGCCCTCGCATGCCTTTGCTAAGATGGCTCACGATGAAGTCGATCGCGTACCGATCGACGATCTGGAAGGCCGGGCTACGGCAGTGTTGCTCACGCCTTATCCACCTGGAATTCCACTGCTGATTCCCGGCGAGTGCTTCAACAACACGATTGTGCAGTACCTGAAGTTCGCTCGAAAGTTCAATGAGACGTTTCCGGGCTTTGCCACCGACATTCACGGTCTAGTTACCGAGAAGATCGACGGCAAGGTTCATTATTTTGTGGACTGCGTGGCCGACGAGTAGCGTCTGGGGAAGCTCTTAAGCCCGAAGGGCTGACACACCCTCTGCCGGTGGTGCTAACCACCGGTTGGAGATCCAGCGCAAACGCAAAGCCCGAAGGGCTGACACATCAATGGACCTGACCAATCACTCTTTGCTGATCGGTCACACGGCCGAGGGTCATGACGAGATCGCGAGCTTCAGAACGGTTGCGAGCCTGAAAAGCTGGCGAAGTGCTGCTGGCGAAGTGCTGCTTGCGAAGTGCTGCTGGCGAGGTACGCCTTGCAAGGCACAGGCAACGCTAGGCGGAGGACGCTAGACTGAAAGCGCTAGACAGAGGACGCTAGACAGACGTTTTGCCATACTTATTCGGTGTTCGGAATTAACCGTGTATTCGTTACAAAAGGCTACAACCCACCGAATTTGACGACTCTTCGCCTACGCCTACAATACAACCGACGAGGAGGCCAATTAGCCTGAGTGATTGACGCTTCCTCGCTTTTGGGGGCAAAACTGAAAGGTTGTATGGCAATGAGTCGAATTCTGAAAAATCGGCATGCATTCACGCTCGTAGAACTCCTGGTCGTAATCGCGATCATTGGCATTCTTGTTGGACTGCTTTTGCCTGCGGTCCAAGCGGCTCGCGAAGCAGCCCGCCGCATGAGTTGTCAGAATAACATCAAGCAAATTGCGCTAGCGTTACACAACTACGAGAGCGCCCATCGGCGATTCCCTGCAGTCTGTCTGATCAGTCGAACACAGATTTCCGACAGCTTCTCTGCTCAAGCCAGTCTACTGCCCTACATGGAGCAGACGAATCTTGCCAATCTGATCGACTTTTCGAAGAGCTTTACGCTTCAGCCCTTGGTGGCTCGAGAGCGAATCCCCGTCTTTATTTGTCCGAGTGAAGTCAATGACAAGCCCAACGATGCGAATCCAAGTCTTGTCCACTATCCGATCAACTATGCTGTAGGTTGTGGAACTTGGTTTCAATTTGATCCCGTTTCTGGAAGAAGCGGCGACGGTGCATTCGCCGTTAACGCCTTTATGAGACCGAAAGACTTCACTGATGGACTGAGCAACACCGTTGCGATCGCAGAAGCCAAGGCTTACCAAGCTTCATTTCGCGACGGACTGAATCCGAACACTGTCGGCGCTCCAATTCCGAATACGCCCAACGATGTACTCGCGTTAGGAGGCACCTTAACTGAGAACATCGGGCACACTCAATGGGTTAACGGAATCATCCTCCACACAGGTATCTCGCATACCTTTACACCTAACACCATCATTCCTGCTACCGTTGGCGGAAGGACGATCGACTGTGATTTCACCAGTAGTCGACTAGGACTGACGATCACTTCGCCAACCTATACCGTCTTCACAAGTCGCAGTTATCACACCGGTGGCGTCAACACTGCGTTGATGGACGGAAGCGTTCGATTCGCTGCTTCAACTGTTGACTTGCAAGTTTGGCGAGCCTACGGAACACGATCTGGCGGTGAGGTAGTCGGCGAACTGGCACCTTAGCGAACTGGCACCTTAGCATGCCAAAGGTAAATTGGCGTAATGGAGCGTATGGCATTCATTTTCGCTTACCCTCCGGCTTCACTTGCTTCGGCTTCTTTGCAGTCCATTTCTTGCGAGCCTTCTCGATGAAGTCGCACATTTCTTGGTCGAATCCAATCATCGTTTGAGCCCATGGTGTGAATTCGAGCGTCGGATTGGCACCGGCATCCAAAAGTACCTGAACGCAGTCAGTATCGCCGTCGTAAGCGGCTCGCATCAACGCAGTTTCGCCACCGCGATTGGGTAAATCAACCTTGGCACCTGCCTTGATCAGCAGCGAAAGGCAATCGGGGTGCGTCACACATTGGTAAAGAATAGGGTTGCCTTTCTTGTCGCAGATATTGGGATTTAAGCCAGCTCGCAAAAGGCTCGCAAGTAATCCAGGATCTTCGAATTTGTCTATCGTAGGCCACTGGCCATTGGTGATACCACTAATGTCGCCGACTGCGGCAATCATCTCTGGCAATCCTTCGATGAATTCATTTTCGAGAATACGATCATGCTTCAAGAGCTGAAGGAGCTTTTTGAGTGAGGGCTTGGGACCTTTCCCGGTGGGCTCATTCGATTTAGACGTTGCTGGTTTGAGTGATGGCCCAGACTTGGCCTTTCGTTTCAGCCAATCGACTTTAGCCTTCTCTATCAGTTTGTGCAGCTTGGTATTTCGCCTCAAATCTCTAGCTTGCCGCTTATCCAGTCGCAGTGTCGGATTGGCTCCAATCTTGAGCAGTTGTTTGATTGATTCTGGCCGTTCGAGATAGATGGCTCGCATCAACGCCGTTTCGTAGTCCGACCCATTACGGCGATCGACATCGATGCTGTATTTGCCAAGCAAAGCAATACACGCAGGGTCAATTGCACACTGCCAAAGTAAGGCTTGCCCTTCGGAATCCACGATATCGGGTCTTAATCCTGCATCCAACAGGCATTGAAGCACCTCGGCATTTCCCAAATTGATGAATGGCCATTTGCGGTCTTCAATTCGGCTTAGGTCTCCTGCCTCTTCGATCAATCGTTTGATCTCCTTGACTGTTTGCGGAGTGTGCTCTTTCTGGATCGTTCGCAGCAAAGCGCTAAGCGATGCCTTCGAGCCACTTGCCTTTGCGCTATGCTTTTCGTTAGCATCGTCCGTAGCCTCGTCGTTCGTGTCCTCTTCATTGTCGAACAGGCATGCAATTCGCGTTAAGAACTCATCGAACGAACTTGCAAGCAGATGGGCTGCCGAGACCAGGAAATTACCATCGTCGTCTAGATCTTCCGTCTCGTGAAACCACCAATGCACAGCACCAAAGGTCTTAGGCAATAGTGAGATTGTGAAGAGATCGGAACTGCCGGCGATTGGTAGGTGACCTTTGGGAATCAGCTCCTTAGTACGTTTGAGTTCATAAGTAATTTCGTCCATGCCAGGCTTGGTTGGCTGTAAATGAAAAAGAGTGCCAACGCCGACGTTATCGATGTAGGGCACACCTGGAACGCGCACGCAGTCGGGATTGGGACGACCACCATTGGACGAAAGCAGGAAATTGCGATACTCAAGCGGCAGTTTGCATCCGAGTGATTGTTCAAGTTCGCTGACTTGCTTCTCGGTCGCTGGGCGAACTCCTTTCGGTCGAATCACTTCCAATCGCTTTGGATCGACTTCGACATAGCCCTCGTGTAGCTTTTCTGCTACGAGCTGATCGAATTGCTTTTGAGCTTCGGCTGGAGATTTGGCAACTTTCTTCGACTCGCGGAGCGAGCCCGTCAATCGACCAAACTGCGTTTCGACTGATTTTCCAGATTGAGTGATCTGCCAGCGTTTGCGTGACTTGCCGTCATCAAAGTAGAATCTTCTCGTTGTCACAACGTTTTCCAGTTCGTAGATTTCAGAATCCTCAAAAGATCCTGCTTAGCCATTGGGGACTTGCTTGGGAATCAAGCTGATGAGTCGATCGATTATATCTTCAAATGAGGCTTGGGGTGGGTGGTGCGGACATGCATGATGATTCTCCATACGAAGAGTTCTCCAGTGTTACAGTTGAGGACCTGACTTTACTGCTGCGACGCATGCATGCGGCCCAGCCCCACCAGCGCGTAGACTACTTCGAAATTGCAAAGAAGGTTGGACCAGACGCGATACCTTACCTTTGTGAACTAACCAGTTCGTCTGATTGGGAGATACGACATCACGCAGTCTACGCAATTGGCGAGATAATAAGTGAGTTTCGAACTGCGTCTAATTGCCTGCTTGAATTCGCCTCCGATTCCAACAGCGAAGTACGGCATCTAGCGGCCCTCTTTCTCGCCCGACTCAATCGATCGATCGAAGTCGCTGTTCCCATACTTCTAGCCGATCTGCGCGAATGTCGTGCCTCATTAGATCAATTTGACTACGATGAAGAATGTACAAGGATAGAGATTGTCTCTGCGCTAGGACAGATTACTCCAGCAAGTGGTGCGTTGATCGATGAGGTTTCTGTGGCCTTGTGCGACTCTTCGCTCAACGTACGCTTGGCCGCTGCTGAATCTCTTGCGAACTATGGGGCTATCGCAAATAGATCGCTACCATTGCTTCGGTCAGTTCTTGAACAGGAATACCCCTGCCCTCTCAGCTTGACTAGCGACTTGGAACTTCGAGCGTGGACATCGATGATTTATCGATTACAAACCGCTGTCGTCGAAGCGCTCTTTAAAATTGGAAATGAGTGTTGCGACGAAGTTCTAATCGGGATTGTCACTGACAAGAATGCTACGTTCATGGATCGTCACAGAGCTCTGACAACCTTGGGCATGTTGCCACTGCCTGAACAAAGCCGGCAAGCAATTTTAGATTTCGCTTCGAACTCCGATGATAACTACGCAGTCGAACTGGCACGCAAGGCATTGCAGAACAACCGCGTAGAGTGATTCGTAGCCTCGTTTTTACGCGCCGGGCAAGAGCTTGAAACCTGATGGTTTAGCTAATCTGCTAATGTCCTTCGTTCTTGTCGCCGCCTTTCAGCGACACAAGATAGGCCACTAGATCGCGGAGCTCTTTTCGACTCAACTGCTTCGTCAAGTCCGCTGGCATGGCCGAGTTACCTTTGCGGCGATCCTCGATAGCGTCCTTTTCAACACGAACCAGCTTGCCTTCGGCCGTCATGTATTCGACAAACTCATCGGTCTCTTTCTTGAGAACGCCAGTGTGCAGCGTTCCAATGTCATCGACCATCGTGATCGACTCGAATCCTTCGGCAATTTTGGCGCTCGGTAACACGATCGCTTCTAGGAGATAACGAGCGTCTTTCTTAGCACCCAGATCCGTTAATGCGGGACCAACTTCGCCACCTTGATTTCCGACTTTGTGGCAGCGCAAACAAGAAACCGAGGATTTGTAGAAGAACACTTCACGACCACGCTTGACATCGCCGCCGGCTAGAGCCCAACGCCAAGCGTCGACAGCATCTTGTTCTTGCCACTTCGCTTGCTGTTCTTCCAACTGCTTTGAAAGAGGAGCGGAGAGCTTACCTTCACTGGCCTCAATTAGATCCAGCCATTCCTCCTGAGCGAGCTTGCCTGCGAGATAGTCTGTGATGCCCTTTTCAAGCATCTGCTTAGCCGCCTCTTGATCGCTCAGCTTTCGTGCCAAGCTCCAAGCCGCCTGTCGTGCTTCAAGCTCCGGACTCTGAAGAGCTTTGCCGAGTCCCGCAGCGGCTCGCGCAGGATCGATATCGGCTAAGACCTCAAGAGCTGCCGCACTGACTTGCCAATCAGTGTCTGCAAGCATCGGTTCAATCAGAGTCTTGGCACGTTCTTTGTCAATCTTCGCGATCGCCTTCATCGCTTCACCGCGAATCTTGGGCGAAGTCTTCACGCCGGTCAGTGACATAAGAGCGTCTACCTGACTTGACATGTTATAGTCAACAATTGCATTGATCGTCGCAAGCTGAATGGGTTCCGATTCGCCAAGTAGCGACTCAGCTATTCCACCTAGAGCAAGCACAGGCTGTTTTGAACCACGCTCGCGGATGGGCCGCCATGCGTTGAGATAACGATCGCGTTCATCGGGTTGAGTCCACTTGGCCAGCATTTTGATCGCTTCGACTCGCAAGCGTTCAGGAGCGGATTTGTTCGCGGCGTATTTCGCAACCAAAGTCGTCTCGCCCAATCGATAAGCCGCATTCAAACAGCGAAAGGCCGATTCCTCATCCAAGCCATCGCGAGTAAGAAGATTAGCGATAGCAGGCAAGCTCTCTTCTACAGGCACGTCATGGATCGCGCGGACCGCTTCAGCGACGACTTGCGAATTCTCGTCGCCAAGGAAGGACTCCAATTGCATCGACTTCATTCGACGAAGAGCAACCACTGCGCCCAGGCGGACGGCTGAGCTTGAGTTTTTCCGAAGCATGGCAACTTGTCCGTCGCTGGTTTGTGTTCCAACCAGTGCCATCACAGCCGCATGTCGAAGGACTGGATCTTTGTTGTCCGACTTTTCCAACAGCTCAACTGCTTTCGGAAAGGCAGTTTTCCAATTCAACTTTGCAGCAGCGATAGCCGCGTAGTGTGCGACGCGAGCTTCCGAGTCAGCTATCAGAGCAGTGATCTCTGCGCCAGCTTTATCAAATCGGTTGTCGCCGAGTACCAGACAGCAGGCCGCTCGAACTTGCAGCTCTTTGTCCTTAAGCAACGCAACAAGCGGGCTGAGTGCCTTATCGCGGAGCTTGGGTTGTTGTCGCGCCAATTGGCCTAGGCCCCAAATTCCGTGGACTCGCGCGATCGGAGTTGCGCTACCGTTGGCTGCGACTTGTTGAAGTGCGTCAACTTGCGAGCGACGGACTAATTCGAACTGTGACTCTTGTCGGACTCGCTGATCCTTGTGGCCGAGCATGAGCTTCAAGTTATCAACACTTTGCTTGCTCCAGTCGCCTTGTAGCAACGACTTGACCTCTTCGATCTCGACAGCCTGTGCATCCTTTCCAGCGTTGAAGCGATAGATTCTACCTTTGCCAGTTCCGTTCCATCCGTCGACCCAATCGCTGATGTACAAGCCACCATCGCTGCCCAAAGCCAGGTCGGTAGCCAAAATGTTCCACACCAGTTTTTCATTGCCCGATAGTTTGAAGTGCGCGCCATTGGGTTCGACGCGAATTGTTCGAATGCCGCTTTGATTCGGCGTACCGCGAAAGTCGGCAAGGAGAAATGCGTTTTCAAACTTGTCGCCCAATCCAGTACCGGGATAGTAGATCAAGCCCGAAGGGCCGTCGGCAACGTTCTCTACTGGTGGAACAATGTAAGCTGGCTGTTCGGGATGGAACGGATGCCAGATCTTCTCGCGATTGAATGGGCCGCGATCAGAGATGTACTGATACTCCATGCGCCAACCAGTGTCACCGCCTTCTACGACGTAGACCCATCGAGCCTTATCGCCACCATCGCTGTTGTTGTCGCCAGTAAAGAGATTTCCCCATTGGTCAAAGGCCAGTTCTTGCGGATTGCGCAGCCCTGTGGCGAAGACTTCCAAGTTCGATCCATCCAGTTCACAACGAAAGACAGCGCCGCTTGATGGATCGCTGAGCGTTTTACCTTCTTTAGTCGTTACGTGATAGCCGCGGTCGCCAATGCTAAAGTAAAGTCGACCATCGGGACCGAGGATCAAACCGTGCATGTCGTGACCACGAAAGGCGACGCGCACACCGTAACCATCATGCAACGCAACGCGCTGGTCCGACTTGCCGTCTCCGTCTTTGTCGATGAATTTCCATAGCTTCGGAATGCAAGTGTAGTAGACCGAGCCTCCGTACTCGAGCACTCCAGCGCCGGTTCCGTCTTCCAAGCGATTGAAACCAGAAGCGTAGACTGTCGAACGATCTGCGACACCATCTCCATCGGTGTCCTCGACTAAACGAATGCGATCGTCCTGCGACTGGTATTCATCGACGCCCTTCTTTCCCAACAAGCGTTGGTGATAAGCGATTCGATCAGCAACGGTCTTTGCCGATAGGTCGGCGCGAAGCCATTCTTCGTCGTGACCGCGATTGTCTGTGACGCCTACGTTCTGACGAAACGATTCGGCGACGTAAGCGCGACCCAGTCGATCAAGCGTAAAGGCAACGATGTTGGCCACATCCGGCTCGGCTGCGAACACTTCAGCACGCCAGCCTTCGGGAAGTTGAAAGCCCGCGAGCGCATCTTGAGCTTCCCGCGATGCTTCGGCTACTTGAGGTTCCTGCGGAGCTGGAACAACGCCATCATCCGCGAAAACAAAGTTGACCGAGAGGCAGAAAGAGGCAAACAGGAAAACAAGCTTCGAACGTAGATTCATGAGGTTTCTGATACGGATCGCGTGCAAATAGTGGAGTTAGGAGATCGCCGCACTAGTTTAGTCAAGCAAGCAAGGTAGACCAACTGCTATTGCTCGTCTCAACAGGGCAACCGCGGTTCTTGCAGGCTGCTAACGCGCAGAATTCTTCCGCCAATGAACTGAAAACCATTTTGCCTTATACTATCGCTCCCAGCTTTGCTTATCCTCTCACCACATTCTCTTTCCTGCCGAGCTCATGATGAAACACTCCTCACCTAGTTACAAACAATCAACAAGCCCATTCTTCCTTTTACTCGTCCTGCTTTCGGCCTGTATTCTTGGTTGTGGCGGCTCTGGAGATTCATCCCAAGCTGGCAAGGACGCTACAGGTAAGAAGCTTAAGATCGCCGTCATTCCAAAGGGCACCAGTCACGAGTTTTGGAAGTCCGTTCATTTTGGGGCTCAAAAAGCGGCGAAGGAACTAGGCAACGTTGAGATCATCTGGCGCGGGCCAGTGTTGGAAAGCGATACCGGAAGCCAGATCGAAGTCGTCAAGAGCATGATCAGCATGCAAGTCGATGGCATCGTGCTGGCACCGAATCAAAAAGGCGGATTAGTGGACTCGGTGCAGGAAGCGATCGACGAGAACATTCCAGTGGTGATCTTCGACAGCGGCTTAGATGCAGGGCCCAAGATCGTTAGCTACGTTGCCACTGATAACTTCAAAGGAGGTCAAATGGCCGCCGATGAAATGGCTAAAGCGATCGGCGAAAAAGGAAATGTCATCTTGCTGCGATACTTGGCCGGTAGTGAGAGCACCGAACAGCGAGAATTGGGGTTCTTAGACGCGATCAAAAAGTATCCGAACATCAAAGTCGTTTCATCGGATCAGTTCGGTGGCCACAACGCAACGACTTCGAAAGAAATGGTTGACCAACTGCTGCAGATTCACGGAAAAGATCTAGCAGGAATCTTTGCCGTATGTGAGTCCAATGCCAATGGAACGCTGCAAGCTCTACGCAATGCGGGAATTGACAAGCAAGCCAAGTTAATTGCCTTCGATCCCAGCGACTCATTGATCGAAGCTCTCAAAAGCGGTTCGTGTGCGGGACTTGTCTTGCAGGATCCAGTGAAGATGGGCTACGAAAGCGTTAAAGTCCTGGCAGCAGCAATTGGTGGTCAGAAGTCCGAGCCGTTTGTATCGACAGGCGAGTACTTTGCGTCGCCTACAAATTTTGATGCTGAAGAGATCAAGCAACTGCTCAAGCCACCATTGGCAGAGTAACAGTTGCGTTCCAGCAGCAGACAGATCAAGGTTGGCTACACAGCTTGCACCACCACAGCCGTGGCGTTGTCACGGCCCGATTCATCAACGGCCGCGTGGACTAATCGCTGCGCGGCTGAGCGAAGATCGTCGGCTTTGGTATTGCGCACGATCTCTTCGATTCCGCGATCCCACAGTCCATCGGTGACTCCATCGCTACAGAGAACAAACTGGTCTCCCGGCTGATAGTCCAACACTCCCATATGCGGATTCAAATAACGATGCCCGGCACCTAAAGATTGCGACAGCACGTTCTTTCGCGGATGGTTGCGGTGCTCTCGCTCGTTGATTTGTCCGGTGCGTCTAAGCCAGCCAACATGCGAATGATCTTCGGTAATTTGCTGCATTGGTTGCGAAGCTGGCAAATAATACAGCCGGCTATCTCCGATGTGACCAAAGTAGACTCGACCTCGCCTGAACCAAGCCAGTGTGAGCGTCGCTCCCATATCGCCGCAGTTCGGATCGATGCGTCCAAGCTCCAGCATCGTCGCATGTATGCTGGTGAAGAGTTCCATTAGGATCTCGTTGCTATACGCGCGGAAGCGCTCTTCGACCAAGCTGAACTGTTTCGGCAAAAGCAGCGTGATCTTCTCAACAGCGATGCGACTCGCGAACTCGCCAGACTTTTCACCGCCCATTCCATCGCTAACCGCAAAGATATAGTCCGACGACTCGAGCGGTGCTTCACCAGTCTTGCCGAGATAGCGGATGCCTTGATGATCCAGTTGCATTCCCAAGAAAGCATCTTCGTTGTTCGGGCGGAACTTACCGCGATCTGTAGTGCCGGACCATCGAATCGATTTGGCCGACGAGCCCAAAATGTGCTCTTGATCACTTGAAGCAATTGCCTCACCAATGATCTCAGCAAACTCAAAATCGATCACACAAAAGCGGCCATCGTGCGCGCGGTAGGTAATGTTTCGCAAGAACGGATCGTCGTGACGAACTCCGAACTTCTCAAGTTCGCCAAAGATCTCAGCGACCTTCGCGTCCGTGAGGTGTTGGACTCGTGCCCCACAGTTCGACGTGACGATCTCAAGCGTCTCGGGATTAAAAGACAAAAGGCGAGGCACAAACGGGCATTTGCGTTGCTCCAAGTACTTCAATACCCGAACTTCGTTGGCAAATCGCGTATCAGCGTTGGGACCACGAAACAGCTTGTGAACGGTGCCATCAAACCCAATGCGTACTAGGGCTCGTTGAGTATTCTTAGCTTCCTGCATGATTCCGCAGTGATCTTGAGTTTGAATCCGAGAGCTGGCAGCAAAAAAGCTGACAACAAAAAACGCCGACCTTGAAACTCAAGACCGGCGTCGAATTTTAACTCAATCGGTCGTAAAGACCTAGGCGGCAAAGACAGCCATTACGGCTTAGCCTTCAACTTCTTTGATGGTCTTTAGCACGCGAGCAGCGATCTTGTACGGATCGGCTTGCGAGTTTGGACGACGATCTTCAACGTAACCCTTGTAGTTGTTGTTGACGAAAGAGTGTGGAACACGGATCGAAGCTCCACGGTTGGCAACGCCCCAATTGAACTTGTCGATCGACTGAGTCTCGTGCAAGCCAGTCAAGCGCAAGTGGTTGTCTGGACCATAAGCAGCGATGTGTTCGTTGCAGTTCTTCTCGAAAGCGGCCATGAGCTTGTGGAAGTATGCTTCGCCACCAACTTCTCGCATGTACTTCGTCGAGAAATTGCAGTGCATACCAGAACCGTTCCAGTCGCCACGAATTGGCTTGCAATGCCATTCAATGTCCAAGCCGTACGATTCAGCCAAGCGCATGAGCAGATAGCGAGCCATCCACATGTCGTCACCGATCTTCTTCGAACCAGCGGCGAAAATTTGGAACTCCCACTGACCCTTGGCAACTTCGGCGTTGATGCCTTCCAAGTTGATGCCAGCGTCCAACGTGATGTCCATGTGCTCTTCGACCAATTGACGAGCTACATCACCAACGTTCTTGTATCCAACGCCTGTGTAGTAAGGGCCTTGAGGAGCTGGGTAGCCGTCGGCTGGGAAGCCCAGAGGTCGGCCGTTTTCGTAAATGAAATACTCTTGTTCCAAACCGATCCATAGGTCTTCCGATTCGCCAACAGTGGCTCGGAAGTTCGATGGGTGTGGCGTTCCGTCAGGTAGAAGAACTTCGCACATGACTAGATAGCCATTCTTGCGAGTTGTGTCTGGGTACAGAGCGACTGGCTTGAGCAAGCAATCGGAGCTCTTGCCCTCAGCCTGTTGAGTCGAGCTGCCGTCGAAGCCCCACATCGGCAAGTCCGCGACGGAACCTGGCTCTTTGCTGACGATCTTCGTCTTGCTTCGCAAATTGGGTTCAGGAAGGTAACCATCCAACCAGACGTACTCAAGCTTGAACTTGGAATTTGAGGACATATTCACCTGCTCTCACGAAATAAATAGGCACCAAGGTCGAAATCTTTGCGGGGCGATAAATCGCCTCAACACTTTCGCTAAGAGAAACGACAACGAGCCCAGTAAGGTACCGCGGTTTTGAACTGTAATCAATTGGCGACAGTGGCCAATTCGTTCCCCCTGCTCTGCCAAGCTCGCCAAAGGAAGCCAAGATGCCTGTAATTGCCATTAATTGCCTATGGAATTGCTTTGTGGCGATCGAAAGGGCGAAAAATTTTTTTTGCTAGCATCCTAAATCGTGTTGTCTCAGTAGGTTGTTAGTTGCCAACATCAGAAAGCCCCCGCGATTCAGAAAACTCGCCCCTGCGCGAGATAACCCGCCTTTATTACAGACAGAAACCGCGATTCTGTGGCGTAGGTAATTTCGGAAAACCGGCCCTTGGAGAGGATGGCTACATGACTGCCCCGATCCTTATTCAGAAACTCAAAATAACCACCGGACCGATCGCTACATTCCGTACAATCGCTTTTCTTTGAGGGGTGAGCGTTCGTTTGCAGGGCTTTGCGGGGAGTTTTGTTAGATTTCTGCCGTCGCAACTATGGGGTTCCGGGCAAAGTAAGTAAACTAGAAGGCTTGATTCGGAGCCTCTTTGAATTCCGTTTGAATTCCGTAAATTGGCCCAATCGACGAAATCTCGTCCCCCCAGCACTTCTCCATTTCAGGTACGACCCATGTCGCATCGTGCAGGTCTTGTGAACTTCATTTCGACTTCGAGTGCCTTGGCATTTGTCGCTTACTGCATCAGTCTACCAGCCTTGGCGCAAGGCGAACGGAAGTTGGCTGTAGATGCTTTGAACATCATCCGACCGTCGGTTGAGTTTGGTGAGACGTTTCAGGGCCCAGTTGATCTGCCCTTGGTTGTTCAGCATCCTGAGCTGCGTTGGCAACCCAACACTGCGCCTGAATCCGACACGCTATTGGAGATGTCGAAGAAGGTCGTGTTTCGCGGACCAGTGCATTGCTTGGAGTTTGCCTTCAAGCCTGTCCGAATGATTCAAGTCGACGTAGCGACATCGACTGGAACAGAAAAGAAAGTTGTCTGGTACTTGCTTTACCGCGTGACTTACCGCGGCAACGATTACATCCCAACTATCGAAACCGACAAGTTCGATAATGCTGTTTATGGAAAGCCAGCGGTAGGCGCGGTGAAGTCAGTTCGCTTCTTGCCGAACTTTATTCTTGAGAGCAAGGGCCTAAAATCTGCATTAAATCCTGGCAAAGAGCAACGTTTGCTGGACCAAGTGATCCCAAGTGCGATCGCTCGAATTGCTCAAGAAGAGCGCGTGACGCCTCCGCTTTACGACTCGCTAGCGATGCAACAACAGCGGCTGGAAGTTGGACAATCGCTTTGGGGCGTAGCTACGTGGATTGACGTCGATCCAAACACTGATTTCTTCACCGTGGAAGTCAAAGGCTTGACCAACGCACAGCGGATCGAACTGCAAGGCGACAAACTGAAGTATAGCCAAAAGTCGCTCGTTCTGAATTTCTTCCGACCCGGC